>NZ_JBLYNS010000026.1:0-44046 GCF_049310205.1 Endozoicomonas sp. ALC013
TCGATTTCATATGGTTAGCTACTTAAAGCTGGTGTGCTTTTCAACCATTTGCTGGAGTAGCACCGGACGTCCCGATAATGCCACTGTAGAAATCAGTGAGCACCTGTCTGGTTTCCTCCATCGGATATAATGTTTGCGGGTCCGATGCGATGATGGGTGACAGCAGCTGATGCGTTTCTTTATCAAAGTACCTTCCCGGCCTGCCACTCTCTGTCCAGTAAACTTGATCCGAGAGATTGCGTGAACCGAATCTACGGTTATCCTTATCAATATACTGCACAATATCACTCAGAAAACGCTTGGTCATGATGGTATCCGGAATCAACTTTGACTCTACCCAATAGCAGATACTCAGTTGCTGTGTCAGATCTGCTCCCCATGTAACAGGGCATGTCTTCAGCTTACTTTCCTGATCAGATAAAGCATAATGGATCAACCGCCGGGAAACAGAACTATAGTTTTCATTCCATCTACGGGGGTGCGTTGCCAGCAGAAATAATAAAACGGACAACTCTTCATATTTCATTGAATAGCTACACGATAACTGGTCATCCAGTGCTTTTATGTGGTTGTTGTAACTGCCGAAGCGATGGCTGTTGCGGTTTATGTGATCTGTAAATGACACCATCAAATGACTGATTCTCTCCATGGTTCCGGTATTGCGAGTATGTATTGCGTCAAGCCAGATTTCCCTCACCAGACGGAAAAAGACCGGATAATCCAGGTACGCGTTGCGACTGATTACCGGAAAATCTGCCGGCAGATTTCTAATCAGGGCCTGATACTTTGGGGCACTCTCTTTGAAAGCACGTCGAAAGTCATCATCAGAATAATCCTTGAAATCCCCGGGATCAAAACATGCCCAAAGATCAGGGTGAACCTGTGGATGAAGACCATCGTATTGATCGTCAGGACTGTTGCAAACCTGCATGGCAGACCTGAAATCACACAAAATATCAACACCTCTGCCAACTTTCAAAACTGGCCACCCATAGCGAATATAGATTGCTGACTCCTTCAGCGACTCTGGCCACTGGCTGACCATCTCAGCCACTTTTTGCCGGTCTGGCCACGCAGCGGAGAAATGTTGGTTAAATTCGCAATCCACACGTTTTTTAAGTGACTGGGCGAAATTCATAACCTGACCTGCCAGACGGAGCTTGGCATTAGTGCCGGGAGTGTTGTCGACTGCCGCATCAAGGCTGTTCAGTGTGCTGGTTATATCAACACGTCTGTCTGTCAGCTCCTGAAGAATGCGATCTACCGTCAGTGGTTCGGTTGACCGCTGCTGCAATGTTTTTTCTGCGGCGCAGATATCCTGGTCAGAATACCCCTGCCGCTGCAATTGCAGACGCTCAGATAATGCAAGGGTAGCGTGCCGTGCGTCAAAGCTGGCTACTTCAGCAGAGGCGGCTTGCTGATCTGGCGACAACGGTAATTGATCGGCTGTGACAACAGGTTGTGAAGTGGATGGTAATGGTGACCAAGTGGGATAAGTCATAAGTAAACACCGGATAATTAAACTTTTGGTTTACGTTCAGGACTGCCAGGAGTGAACGTTATCTTTGGCAGCTCAGACGTTTTCAGGCCTAAATCACGCTCCCCCAGTGAAAACTGCCTCACTGATAAAAATTCTTTCTGTCGTTTATCAAGAACTTTATTACTACTAAGACTACGCCCCAGCTTGACATGGGATTTCAATTTAGTCACCACACTCATCATGCCCTTTGTCAGCGGGCTTTTATGTTTTTCTGCCAGAAAAATCTGGTCAAAAATACTTCTCACTGATGGTGATTCAGTTATCCACCATATCCGTGAAGTCTCCAGCACTTCAGCAAACTCTTTCAGCAGTTTTTTTTCATTCGTTGTCAGTGGCTCAACATTGCTGTCATCCCGGAAAAAATGCACCCTGTCTTGCAAGCTGCTCAATCTTTTTATGTTCCTTCCACAAATGTCAGTCATCAGCTTCTTCATGACCGGCTGATACAAATGATAGTCTGCGGACTTTAATGCTACACCATATTTCGTATTACCGGTTGAGCTGCACGCTGCTGGACGCTCTATATTAACGAATGGTTTATTACCGTAATCACTTTGGCTACCCTGGCCTGCAACGTCGGCTAAAGGAACCTTCTCTGAAAAGCTCCAAACCTTTTCAGGCACCAGCCACCGGGCACTTTCTGTCGCTTTTGCCCGCCGGTCACTGCCAGTTTTTTCCCCGGCTACTAATTCCTGCAAGTCCAGCGTTCCCGGAATAAATTGACTATCAACCCGCAACATAACATGGTGAGTGTGGTCCTCTTTTTTCACAAAAAGCCTGGCTGGTGACGCCAATAACCATTGGTTAAGCTTCTGCCAGCAGCCCTTCAGTTGTGACAGTCTCCTTTTCAACTCAGCGATGGAGCCCAGTGTGGGCTCTCTCAAATCAAAGGGGTGCGTCATATCCGGTAAATCCAAACCACTGATTGACGATGGGGCAGGCATTACCTCATTGCATTGACTCATGTACTTTAATAAATATGACCAGCTTGAAGCCAGCTTATAAACTACACAACATCTCTCATCTTGCTTTGAAGTATATTTATCGGGTGTTGAACCCTCACTGACCTTCGGCCCTGCCTGCTCATACACTTTATTTTCAAAGTAGTTTTTACAGGTAAGCAAATCCCTGACCAGTATTGCATAAGATGATCGGCACGCAATCATATTACCAATGAATGAGCGGACTAACAGTTTTGGTAATTTTTTCTTGTTCGCTATTAATTTCTCCACCCAGGAATCAAGATAGTTGAGATCAAGCAAAGCCTGATCTATGAAATTCAGAAATGTTTCATTCCCTGTTGCCAAAATTTCTTCACTGCTTAACCGCTCACAGATCAATCGGGACAAGGTAAAACATTCTTTTTCACTAAGGTATTGTGGCGGTTCGACTTTACAATCATCTGCGCAATCTTCCCTGGCAACCCGTCTTTCCGGGTAGGCATTTTTAACTCTGGAATATCTGCTGCCTAACAACTTTTTACAGGTTTCTTCTCCCCCACGAAGATTATCTGTTGAGCGCACCCGAAGAAGAGAAACTGCTGCTGGTTTTGCATCCTGCACATGATCACCGGGCAGACGCAGGTAGTCTATTACTCTAGCTGTAACACCAAATTCCAAAATATTTCGCCTTCTGAATAGCAGATCAATTAAGGCGATGTAGATTTAAAAAACATGAAAAAGTTCAGAAAAAAGAGGCATGAACCATTATTTATGAAGTGGTCTAATGACTCTGCCCCCCCATCTGAGAAGGTTCAGGCCACCCCTGGAGATTCCTGAATGTTAATCTCCATGCCATATCACTGCCAACAGTCAGGCACCAATAAAATCAAAAAACTCCTGTAAATTAGCGGGCAGGTTGCCTGATGGTCGGCGCAAGATCCCGTGTTCGTCATTAAACAACGAAATATATGCCATGATTTGCAGAACAGGTAGCTTAAAAACCAACTGATTCAGTTCTTCAACCGATTTTGGTTCGGGTATGGGACCAGCATGATCCTCACAATATTTTCCCCAGAAGTAATAGACAGCAAGCCGGAAAACCCGGTTATCTTCAAACATGTCACCGAAAGCTTTGTTATCATCCAATAGTTTGGCACCATAACTGAGCAGCAGTACCAACCGTGATAATTTGTCGGTCTCCCGTAAACTATAGTCACCACTGCCCATGGATGTAAAACTGGGACGAACACGGAATAAATTCGGGTCCGCCCCATGTTTCAGTAACAGCAAAACTGTTTCCAGAGAACCGAAATTCAGAGCATAAAATAACGGTGGCTCATCGCAGCTATCGCGCTGGTTCAGGTTAAACCCCTGATCTATCAGTTCAACAATTTTGTCATTCGACCCATTGGCAATCCATCTGTAGATATCGTCTCTCTCCTCGAATGGATCCTCAGGATATCGATACCACCAAATTATCGGCCCTGTGTCACTTGTATCTCTCGAAGCATCACGTTTTACTGATTCCGAATGATCTGAGCATTCAACGTTTCGCTCTCTCAAAGTGCTACCGGCAAACTGGTGGTACTGCTGAGTACTCAACAGAGAATTAACCGAAGCCTCAGTTGGCAATGTTTCAGAGGTTTCTGGTAGAGACTGGGGGAAATCTGGCCGGACAGCCAAGTGATGATTGATCATGCTTGAATACTCTGAGTTGGCCAGCGTTTGTTTCGTGCTACAATTTTTCGACAACATTAACAACGTAAAAGTTCTTGAAAATAATTCTGGGACTTGACAGCCTGGCGGAGGCAAAGGGACAGAACTGCCTTTTCTTAGTAAAAAAAGGTCGATGTAATTCAAACCGTTCTTACCATGACTATTACACTGGCTATTATCTCCTCCCCATTAACGGTTTAGAAATCGGCAATGGTTACACGACAAAGACAAATCAAGTAGTTGGCCAAATGGAATCGTATGTTTCTGGCTAAGTGGGCAGTTACTATGCAAGGAACAACGCAGGAGCAGTTGCCGGGAGTGGCTGTCCACTTATTCAGAAAATAGGATTTCATTTGGTTAACTACTTAAACGTCACTGACTTATCTGTTCTATTCCTATAGTTATCTGTTCTATTCCTATAGATAGATGTTTGCTCTGTAACGACAGTGAATTGATATCACTGCAAACAACTTTGTTATAAGGTACTGATTTGATACGGCAATCGCACGTCCCCCCAACAAGCACTGCCATCGACCCGCAAACTGTGGCAACCCCGCCCACAGAACCGGAGGGTCGATGGAGAGGGCTGGGTGTGACCATCCAATCCGGGGGTATTGCACTTCTCCAGTCGTTGAACCCTTTCTCTGATCTATCCAATTCCAGCCCACCGGTACCAGGCTTCGTAAGCCCTGCTGCCGACATGGATCCTCAGGGCCTTGATGGCCAGGCCAGTAATTTCCTGCAGTACACCGCACTGGCAGGACGGGCAATATCTGGCTATACCGGCCTGCCCTCAGAAATCATTAGTCTGCTGAGCAATCTTGCCAACCTTTCGGTTGCTGCCCGGTTTGCCAGGGATCAGTTTAACGCGTTCACAGCCCGTGCCGGTTTGCTACCCGAACCTGACACGCAAAGAGAGAATACGCCGGAAAACGCTAAAGAAAAAACCGGAAAAGCCCCCCGGAACCCACGACCACAGCCCGATAACCCCGTGACCACGACACTCCGGGCAGGCCAGCTGCCAAACATGCCTCTGGCACTGGGCGCTCTGGCCAGCCTTTCCTTGGCAGGCGCGTCAACAGCATCCGGCCCTGACACCCCGGTTGAAGTGGCGGATGCCGAAACTCTGGGCAAGGTCTGCCATACAGAGAAATATTCATGCAGTAAAAAATATCGGCTGATTAAGGATATTGACGGTAGCCAGCTGACTCAGCCCATTGGCAATAAAACCCATCCATTTACCGGCGAGTTGGACGGCGGTGGTCATATGATCCGCAGCCTCTCGCACTGCCTGGTAGGAGAGTTGGCCGAGAGCGGTCGTATTGATCGCCTGGGCTTTAGTGGTACCAGTATACGGTCAAACGATCCAGCCGGGGTAGCAGCCTGTGAAATGTCAGGTAATGCCACGATCAGCAATATTCAGGTTGAAGGTGCTGACATCACCACTAACGATGCACCCGCAGCTATTGGCGTTGGCAAGATTAATGGTGGAGGAACTGTGACCAATACGACTGCAGTGAATTGCACGGTAAAAAGTTCCGGAGCCAAGTCACACTCCGGTATTGGTGCGGGATATCAGTTTAAAGGCGCTGTTATCAACACAGCTGCGTTAAAATGTCATGTGGAAACAGCAGGAAAGTACGCAAGTGCTGGTATTGGTGCGGGATATTCGGAGGAAGGAATGGTTACCAACACAATTGCGGTGAACTGCCATGTTAAAACATTGAGAAGACGTGCAGATGCGGGTATTGGGGTGGGATATCTTGAGCAAGGAACGGTTACCGACACGACAGCAGTAAACTGTACAGTCGCAACCGCCAATGATAATGCAGATGCCGGGATTGGGGCGGGAACGTCGAATAATAAAGGTACTGTTAGACACACGACAGCCGTGAACTGCAACGTGACAACCGCCACAGGCGTTGCATATGCCGGTATCGGGGTGGGACATCATGAAGACAGCGATGTTTCCGACACGACGGCAATCAACTGCCGGGTGGAAACCTCTGGCAAACATGCATATGCCGGTATTGGTGCGGGAGGCGCAAATGCAGGGACTGTCACCAAAACGACCGCAGTGAACTGTCATATTGGCACAAAACGGGCCGGTGTCGGTATTCTCGTAGGACTTAACGTTAATCCAAAAAATATCGCCAACACTGTGGTGGTTAACAGCACCTTTAACAGTGCAGGTAAAGATGCCTCTGTGAATAAAAATGCAGGAGATGATTCTGTTATTTGTAATGTCCGCATTAATGGTGAGCAACAGGACAATGACCCTGAGTGTCGTGACTGGCTGGATCATAAATTCTGTGCAGGTATTGACCCCCGCCTGGTAACACAGAATTGTCAGGCCGCTAATTACAGTCTTACCACATTAAACAGTACTAATGCCCTGCTAACGCCCTTAATCACAGAGACGGGGGCCAGGGTATCGAGCACCAACATGACCTTTTCCGATACGGGTTCTGCCACAATTACAAAGCCCCAAACAACTGTGGCCACGGCATCCGACATGACCTTTGCCAGCCCGGGCGCTACCAAATTTGCCACACCATCACCGCTAGCGGAGTCTCTAAGTACTACTGTCATAACTTATATCACCCTGGGCGTCGCTCTGGGCACCGTAATTTTTATCCTGACCGGTGTTACCGGTGTGTGCGTCTACCGCTATTTCCGCCAAAGATCATCGACTAATGCTGACCGTAACCGTGAGGAACCCATACCGGAGTCCCCCGATATGCCCCGGGTTGAGAGAGAGCTATCTACTCCCCCCCGGAACCATCACCAACCGCAACTGTTGTCAGTCAGTCAGGCAAACTCAAGACCGCTGCCTGTTCTTCCCTGGAACCATTATCAACCATTGTTAGTCAGGCAAGGGGACATGAGACGGCTGTCAACTTCTCCCGAAAGCCATTATCAATCGTTGTCAGCCATTCAGGAGAACATGGGGACAGGGGGCAGAAGCTCTATTGCGACGAACGCTGAAGAAGAACCTGACCCGAAAAGTCCTGACAGCCCTGTGTACCATGTACTGACCGAGCATCAATACTGCGGCCATGACCAACCAGTGATGATGGAGCTGACAGATATGACAAAAGCCACTAACTCCATGGCAAGCGCAGGCAAAGAACCGGAGCCTGAACCGCAAAGCCCTGACAGCCCTGTGAACCATGTGCTGACCGGGTATGAATCCGATGACCATGACGAACCGGTGATGATAGAGATGACGGATATGACAACGGTCAATAACCCCATGGCGAGCACAGACCAGGAACCGGAGCAACAACGTCCTGATAGCCCTGATTAAAACCAATGGCTACAGATATCTGCATTTCCATAATATTTTCTGGCAATCATATCTCTACCTGCAGAAACCGGAATTACTGGCTATCTTATGTCCATATTGGTTTGTCAGGAGGTTCAAGTGTCCAGAGTCATTCAATTATGTCTTATTGGCATGATTGCCGTTTTCGTAACCGTCCAGTCATGCCTTGGTGGGGCAGAAACCAACGACAAAAGCAAACCGGTCCTTGCAGAAATAACTTCACCAAAACCGCACGGGGATTCGTCACTATCTGAAGCAGATAAAGAAGCGCTTAAATCTACTGTTCTTGAGATGGTTCGAAACCTGAACACGTTTGACTTTGACGAATTCGCCAGTTTCTTTGCTGAAGACGCATTAAAACTGTTAAAGCATCAGGTGCAACGCTATCACTCAAGTCATTTGTTTCAAATTATTTTTCCTGAAGGACGGGCAAAAGCCAATGAACTGAGTCCACAGGATTTTTATGTGCGAATTATTTCCAAATCAAAATTTAATGTGGGTATTTCCCGGGCCTACGAAATTAATGTGCCCCCCAGGTTTCGTATGCGGGCAGATGATGATGGAGAGATTGTAACCGTACTAACTATCTTCCCGGAGTCATACTCCGGCTATCAGACCAGAAGCGAAGTGTTCACCTTCAGGAAAGCGGGAAACCAATGGGTTCCGGAGGTTCCTGACTTTATTCTCAGCGACTTTAAATATGACCTGACCCGAAACTTTGCCAGCCCGCGCACGTTCTACCCGCTCTATCCGGTCATGGATACTTTCAATATTATGATGGGTTACTTCAAGCCTTCGAGTTAACCCGGAAGACGAGATTCACGGAAATATTGTTCCTCGTCTCTGTAATCGCAATTCCTTCCGTGTGGCCTCGGGCAAAGGCAAAACTCTCGGATCACGTCCATTGAGATGTTTCCCAATGGCACGTAAGCTGGCACCTTTGAGCGACAGCGGTGTGGTTTTCGGGTTTATCTTATATTTACGGATAACCTTCCTGACCAAATTTCTGGTCAGCTTTTTATCCGCACGAGCGCCACACCTGAGCAGTTCAAAGGCAATATCAACCCGCTTTTTCCAGGCAGCTAACTCAAGGGGAGCTATCCTGTCGCCATCGACGCTATTAACATCCGCATGATAATCCAACAGCAAGTTCACACTCCTTAAACCTCCGGTGTGCACCGCAATAGCCAGAGGGGTGGTCAAGCCGGTTGACTTGCCATTAACGTCCGCACCGGACTCCAGCAACAGCTTCGCGATCTTGATATCCCCCAATCTCACCGCTTTGTATAGTGGCGTTTCGTAGCCCGAGCTTCTGCTATTAGTGTCGGCCCCATGCTGCAGAAGTAGCTTTACGGCATTGATATGCCTATGGTAGACAGCCCAAAACAACGGGGTGTAGCGTCCCTTGGTCTTGGCGTCAGGATTCGCACCGTGTTTTAGCAATACCTTCATGACCTTAATACTGATAGGCTTTTCTTGAAGGATAGAGTTCAACGGCGTTTTGACACCAACGGCATGATCGTCAGGGTTTGCCCCATGCTCCAGCAGCAATTCCAGAATCTTGATACGACGATGGTTCACAGCCGTTTTCAACGGGGAATCCTGATATTTCAAATAGCATTCTTTGCGAATGTTCACGCCTTTATGCAGTAGCCGTTCAACTTCATTGCGGCGTCCGGATCTGACAGCCATGACCAGGTCCAGCTTGTCCCGAACCGTAATTTTACGTTTCCCATGTCCGGTCGGTGTCTGGTAATGGGGACTGGTATCTTGTTGTTTGCTGGCCTGGTCAACAGTGTCGGAGAGGGGAGATTGGCTTGCCGGTGTTTCAATCCTGAGAGCTGGCGTATTGCTGATACTGTTCATGATGTCTGCTCTTCATCAGGGACATCATTAAAATATAGGGCTTACGCATTGATCTGATACACCATTTGCATGAAAACTGTATATTGGACCTGTTGACGTTTAGTTGCGAGCTGAGTAACAAAACGTCAACAGGCTCCCGGGAAAAGTGATGACTGCCAGAACAAACTTTAGCCAGAAGAACGATCACTGTGGCCCGGAACCGGTTCAATCACCAGGCTGCCTTCGCGGATATCAAATTGAATCTGCCCATCAGCATTATGTCTGGCAAGTGATTCGATGGTGGCCGCCAGTTCCGGGGTTTTGACCAACGAGATTAATGGCATCCCGGCCAGCTCTTTGAGCAATGCCTTCTGAAAGCTGTCCACGATCATGGTTTTGAACAATGCCACTTCCAGGTCGATCTGAGCCTCCATAAACGCTATCTCAGTAAAATAAATGGCCTCATCTTCCCTGGAATATCTCAGCTGGGTGAAGCCGGTAATTTGCACCGGCAGTTTTTCCGTGACCATCCCCCCAAAGATATCCGCATCCACCTTGCCATCGATATGGAACATCAGGGGCTTGCCATCCCCCTGAAGAAAAATTTGCGGCGTGTCCAGATAGAGCTGCACCGTCATCATCGGCAGCATATCCAGATTGCGAATCTGTGGTGACAGAAAGCCTTTATCTACCAGCTGCTGAAACTGCTGCTGGCTGTAAACCTCCCGGTCATTTCCTGCACAGCCCCCCAGGAGAATAACTGCCAGAGCGCAGAAAACGTTAGCGAGCCAGAATCTGGTTGGCCCTGGCAACCGCCTGTCCCCGGTTGGAAGCCAGTGCATCTGCCCAACGGGTGGTTTCCGGCAACCGGAAGCGGGTAAGACATGATTCAACATAATGCACCGCCGTGTTCAACGATATTCTATGGCCAATACTGATGTACAGTGGGCGGGTTGCGCTTCGGGTGCGCAGCACACTGCCAATCACTTCATTATTATCCCGCAGTTCAACCCTGGCCCCTTTCTGCTCTGGCAGGGTATCACTGTTTCCACATAGTCGGCTCTTGGCAACCCCAATGGCGGGCAGCCCGGTGAGCACACCAACGTGACAGGCAACGCCAAAGCGCCGTGGATGGGCAACTCCCTGACCATCACACAGCAACAGATCAGGCGTTATCCGCAACTGGCCAAGCGCTGCCAGAATCGCCGGGCATTCCCTGAACGACAGCAACCCGGGGATATAGGGCATCCGGGTCGGCACTTTGGCAATGGTGTAATCCAGCAGCTCCAGAGCGGGAAAAGCCAGAACCGCAACGGCGGCACGGGTTACCCGCCCGTTATCCTCAAAGCCCACATCAACACCGGCAACACGGGTAATTTCAGGCAGGTCATCCTGTTGGATCACCTGACTGGCCAGTGTCGTTTGCATGGATATGGCTTCGGCATAGGACAAGTCCCAGCGAAGGTCAGCAAAGTCAGACACTCAACCCATTCCTTAACGGAAGACGAAGGGTCACTTCAAGACCCGGGTGGGCATTGCGGGCAGCAATGGAGCCGTTATGTTGTGATACTGCAGTACTGGCGATCGCCATGCCAAGACCCGTTCCATCATTTTCCTTACCCCGGGTTTCATCCACCCGGAAGAAGGGTTCAAACAGATCGTCAAGGGTCTCTTCAGGCACCCCCGGCCCATAATCACGAATACGAATCAGTGCCACATCATTTTCCCGAAACAGTCGCACCTCAACTTCCGAACCTTCCGGAGTGAAACGGATCGCATTCCTGATGATGTTTTCCACCGCACTGGAAAGAAACTCTCGCACAACCACCAGCTCAATTTTAGCGGTCTCTTTCAATACCACGGCCTTGTCACGGGCCTGGGCTTCAAAGTTACCATCGTCCACCAGCTTTTTCAGCATACCTTCGAGAGCCAGTTTCTCGCAGGTCATATTGGCCATATTATGCTGAATACGGGAAAAGTGGATGATCTGCCCGATCAACTGATCCAGGCGTTCTATCTCCCGTTCGATGCGTGCGTGCTCTGCCTCGGCATCCGGCGTTTTCCGTCTGGCCAGCGCCAGAGAGATCTGCAACCGGGTTAACGGCGACCTTAACTCATGGGAGACATCCCGCAACAACCGTTCTTTACTGAACACCAGAGACCCGACCTGCTCCGCCATGTGGTCAAAATCCCTGGCCAACTCACCCAGTTCATCCCGGCGTCTGGCAACCTTGCCGCCCACCCGGGCACTCAGGTTGCCACGGGCCAGCTTTCTGGAGGCCCGCTGCAAGTTCCGAATCGGCCCCACCAGGTAGCGGGCCAGAACCACACAGAGAAAGAAGCTGACACCCAACGCCAGAATAATAAGATGCCACTGACGTGCAATAACCTGCTGCACCCGCCAGTGCACCAGCATTGGCATCTCCTTGGTGAGGTACAGTTCGTAGGGGGCATCAT
The DNA here is from genome assembly GCF_049310205.1 of Endozoicomonas sp. ALC013. Taxonomy (NCBI): domain Bacteria; kingdom Pseudomonadati; phylum Pseudomonadota; class Gammaproteobacteria; order Oceanospirillales; family Endozoicomonadaceae; genus Endozoicomonas; species Endozoicomonas sp. ALC013. Next base: position 11,828 of record NZ_JBLYNS010000026.1, read on the forward strand.
TCAGGGTAATTCGCTGTGGGCCGACCACCACCACCCCTCGGCGAAAGGTAATGGTCGGATCGCTGAGGTTCCGGGTTTTATTGTAGGCAGAAATCAACTCTTCAGAGATCGACGCACTGCCCAGAATATTGCCCTCAGTATCGAACAGGTAGTAACCACTGCCGGGGAACCGGGGAATGGGTAAGTGCACGGAAGTACGGGAAAGCAGCTCCATTTTGCGGGCCGCTATTTCCAGCTCACGAAACAGCGCCCGCCGCTCGGACAGAAAGTCCGATGGGTCCACGGTGATGGCAAAGGCCAGAAACAGCGTCACCAGCATGGCAATCATGGTCAGCCAGAACCACAGAAAAATCTTCCAGAAGACACTGTGCCATGGCCAGACCACCAGCCCGGGGATTTTAACTCGCACTGGCAACCCCATCAGCCCGGAAGAATATAAAAGTAACCAGATCCACGCACGGTTTTTATCCTTGGATTGCCGTCAGGCCGGGTACCAATCTTTTTGCGCACATTACTCACATGCATATCAATGGCCCGATCATACAGTGTCAACTTACGGTTAAGGGCGATCTGGGTCAGGTCATCCCGGGAAATCAGTTCACCGGCCTTTTCAATCAGCGTTTTCAGCACCAGAAATTCAGTGGCGGTCAACTCCAGTGGTTCACCGGCAATGGCGGCCTCACGGTTGGCCAGATTCAGGGCAATATCATCAATCTGCAGGGTTCGGCTGGTCCCTTCCGGAATCAATGGTGTGCGACCACGGCGCAGAATAGCCTTGATTCTGGCCACCAGTTCACGGTGGTTGTAAGGCTTGGGCAAATAATCATCCGCGCCAATTTCCAGACCGATAATCCGATCCACATCATCGCCACGGGCAGTCAGCATCAGAACCGGGATGTCCGATTGCTGGCGTATCTGCTTCAGGGCATCAAAACCGTTCAGCTTCGGCAAAGTGACATCCAGCAGCACCAGGTCATGCATCCCGGACAGAGCGGCATCAACCCCGGCTTCACCATCATGAACCGCAGAGACCGTAAACCCTTCTGTGGCCAGATATTCCACCAGCAATTCACAGAGCTCGATATCATCATCAATCAGCAACAGCCTGGCACTGGTTTTGCCTGTACTTATAGAGTGACTCATAGCATGTGCTCCATAAAAAAAATACCCCGCCTTGGGGGAAAGCGGGGTTAAAGGTACAGCTCGTAAAGTAACTGATGGTATGGCCAGTCTCCCCCCCGCCCGGGTTTTCTGGCTGCCTCTGCTCATTGATTTAATAAAGAGGCTTGCCAAAAGCGCGGGACATCATATCATTCATCAAACATCAATGCTTAGTGAAACAGCGGCAAGACAACACATCAGCCCCAAACAGTGACGACTTTGATCACTGTTTCTGAATCTCGAATTCAGTGTATTGACTTGCATCTCAATCGGGTCAATAGATCCGGTAAAAGCAGTGTAAAGCCCTGACTTATTCCATTTTAAACAGTAAAGGATTCGCCAATAGTGGTTTTCCACATAGCTCTGGATGGATGAACCTCGTACTATCCGTCACAGTACATAACCCTGTATAGTGTTCGGCGCTTTGCACGGGGCATTTCCCTATATAAAGCCAAAGGCACACTCCCTTCCCCTGAAGTCATACAGGTTAATACTTAAGACCGCCAATACCTTCTTCCCCTAACAGGTTATGACGTTTGCAAAGACAAATAAGTGGCAGGTATTTTGCTGAATGCAAACAGTACGGAGCTATCAATGATCGCTAACATCACTGATCGTAAACTCGGAAAATGGCTTCCGATAGGCGCTTTAGCCACCTCTATTTTCCTTCTGGCCGGTTGCTCGGAGGAGCAGCAGCCGCAACATCAAATGCCGCCACCCGGTGTATCGGTTTTCAGTGTAATCGATCAGGAAGTAGGCGACTATTATGAATACATTGGCCGTTCAGAAGCGATCAATGAGGTAGACATCCGTGCTCGTGTAGAAGGCTTTCTGGTCAAAAGAAACTTTACGGAAGGCGGTATGGTTGAACAGGGCCAGCTGCTTTACGAAATTGACCGGGCACCATTTGAAGCCGCCCTCAAAGGTGCCGAGGCCCAGCTGGCAAGCAACAAAGCTTCCCTTATCAACGCCCGGAAAAACCTTGAGCGTAGCCGGGATCTGGTAAAACGGGGAGCGATCAGTCAGGCTGACTACGATAATAAAACCAGCTCGGAAGCCCAGGCGGTGGCCGCAGTGGAAGCAGCAGAAGCCAATCTGGAAACAGCCCGGTTGAATCTTGGCTACACGCAAATTTCCGCACCCTTCAAAGGGGAAATTGGCAAATCAACCTACAGTGTTGGCAATCTGGTGGGTCCCACCAGCCAGCCTCTGGCTACGCTGACCAGCATGGATCCAATCTATGTTACCTTTCAGGTGGATGAACGACAGCTGATCAGCCATCTGGCCGAACACCCCGGAGCCAGAACGGCGCAGGAAGCCAGCGTTGAGGTCGAAGAAAAAGGCAGGTTCAAACTCTCTCTCAGACTGCCCAATGGCACTGAATACGACCAGCCAGGCACCTTCAGTTTTGCCGACACCCAGATCGATGAAACCATGGGTACCCTGACCCTGCGAGCCACCTTCCCGAACCCTCAGGGTATTATTCTGCCGGGCCTCTACGTCACGCTGCAGGCAGAAAGCCATCAGAAAATGCCCATGCCCCTGATTCCCCAGGCCGCAGTTCAGCAGGATCAGTCCGGCTATTTTGTCCTGGTTGTCACGCCGGAAAATGTCGTTGAAACCCGACAGGTGGAAGTCGGTCGTCGTATCAATGCCATGTGGGCCGTAACCTCAGGCCTTAAGCAAGGTGAACAGATTATCGTTCAGGGCCTGCAGAAAGTGCGCCCGGGCGGCACAGTATCGCCAACCCTGGTTAATGTAGACCCAACCACCGGTACGCTTTCATCACCCGCTTCCGCCAAGCCACAGGAGCAGGATATCTGAGATGATCAGCCAGTTTTTTATTAACCGGCCCAAGTTCGCATTCGTCATCTCGATTGTGATCACCATGGTCGGTCTGATCTCGCTGACAACACTGCCAGTGAGTATGTTCCCGGAAATCACGCCGCCCCAGGTAACCATCAACGCCACCTACCCGGGTGCCGATGCAGAAACCCTGGAGTCTGCGGTTATGCGCCCCATTGAAGAGCAGGTTAACGGGGTTGAAGGGATGATTTATATGGACTCCAAAGCCTACAATAATGGCAGTGTGTCCATCACCGTCACCTTTGATTCCGGCACCGACCAGGACATCGCCATGGTCAACGTGCAAAACCGGGTCGCCGCTGCCGAACCGGGTTTGCCTGAACAGGTGCGCCGACTGGGCATCAATGTACGAAAACAGTCGTCCAATATGCTGCTCGGGGTTAACCTGGTGTCGGAATCCGGCAAGTTTGATCAGGTCTACCTGAGCAACTACGCCAGTAACTACCTGTTAGACCCAATGACCCGTATCAATGGCGTAGCGCAGGCCCAGGTGATGGGTGCCATGACCTACAGTATGCGCGTCTGGCTGAACCCCAGCCGGATGGCGGCACTGGGTGTCACCACTTCCGACGTCAGTCATGCCATTAATGAGCAGAATGCCATTGTTCCCGCCGGACAACTGGGACAATCCCCCAATCAGCCGGATCAACAATTTACCTATACGATTCGTACCCGGGAACAGCTGGAATCCCCTGACGCTTTTGGCAATATCATTATCCGGGCAAATCCGGATGGCTCTTTTGTCCGCATTAAAGATATTGCCAAAGTGGAACTTGGTTCCCAGAACTATCAGGGTGATGCACGGCTGAACAAACAACCCACGGCATTCCTGGTTGTTTACCAGCAACCGGATGCCAATGCCATGGACGTGGCCAAAGGCGTAAAAGCCCGGATGGAAGAGCTGAAGAAGAACTTCCCCGCAGGCATGGACTATACCATCAAGTTTGACACCACAGAGTTTATCTCCGAGTCCATCAATGAGGTGGTCAAAACACTGTTTGAAGCCGTACTTCTGGTTATCCTGGTGGTCTTCCTGTTCCTTCAGAACTGGCGCGCAACGCTAATTCCCGCCATCGCTATCCCGGTGTCGTTGATTGGTACCTTTGCGGTCATGCAGGTACTGGGGTTCTCCATCAATACCATCAGCCTGTTTGGCCTGGTGCTGGCCATCGGTGTGGTGGTAGACGATGCCATTGTCGTGATTGAAAACGTTGAACGACTGATCACCAAAGAAGGCATGGCACCGAAAGAGGCCACCCGCCAGGCGATGAAAGAGGTATCCGGCCCCATTGTTGCCACCACCATGGTACTGCTGGCGGTTTTTGTACCCGTGGCATTTATGCCGGGCATTACCGGAGGCCTCTATACCCAGTTTGCCGTGACCATTTCTGTCGCGGTACTGATCTCCTCGGTCAACGCGCTCACCTTAAGCCCCGCACTGTGCTCAGTGTTACTGAAAAAAGGCAGTCTTGACCAGATTGTCTGGCTGAAGCCGGTAGACACCCTGATTCACAAATTGACCGGGGGTTACCAGGGCTGGGTAAAACTTTTACTGCGCCGTTCCATTCTGGGTGTTGGTCTTCTGGCGGTGATGCTGGGCAGTACCGGCTTTATGTTTACCACCACACCCGGCGGCTTCGTCCCCGGTGAAGACCAGGGCTTCTTTGCGGTCAACATTCAGCTACCGGATGCGGCTTCACTGAATCGCACCCAGGAATTAATGGGGGGCATCACCGACCAGATTCGCTCTGAAAAAGGGGTGGATAGCGTTATCACCATTTCCGGCTTTAGTATCTTCAGCGGTGCCAGCAGTAATGCGGCCATGGCCATTGTCGTACTGGATGACTGGTCAGAGAGACAGAGCCCTGAGCTGCATCAGGATGCCATTTTGCAAAGAACCCAGGCTAAATTGTGGTCGCTGCAAGAAGCACAGGTCATGGCTTTTGCCTTCCCACCCATTCCGGGTCTTGGGTCATCCGGTGGCTTTGACTTCCGGCTGCAAGACACCATGGGACGCTCACCCCAAGAGCTAAGCCAGGTCATGAATGGCCTGATTTACCAGGCCAACCAGCAGCCGGAACTCGCCCGGGTGTTCTCAACCTGGCAGGCCAATGTGCCGCAATACCTGCTGGAAGTGGATCGTCAGAAAGCCAAGGCCCAGGATGTATCGTTATCCGAGATTTTCATGACGCTGCAAACCCAGCTGGGCTCACTGTACGTGAATAACTTCACCCTGTTTGGCCAGAACTATCAGGTCAACCTGCAGGCTGAAAGTGCTGACCGGGCCGGACCGGCTGACCTCAGCAAGTTCTATGTCCGTAACAGTCAGGGACAAATGGTGCCATTGACCACGGTTGCTTCCCTGAAACCCGTGCTGGGCCCAAGCAGTATCGGTCATTACAACCTGTATCAATCCGCCAGCATCAGTGGTCAGGCTGCTCCGGGTTACAGCTCCGGTGACGCCATTGCGGCAATGGCCCGACTGGCTGAGAACCTTCCCCAGGGGTATACCTATTCCTGGTCAGGTCAGTCTTTACAGGAAATCGAAGCAGGAAACCTGGCACCCATCCTGTTTGCGCTTTGCTTCCTGTTTGCCTACCTGTTCCTGGTCGCCCAATACGAAAGCTGGACCATGCCACTGGCCATCATCAGTGCCGTGCCTATTGCTACCTTTGGTGCCTTTGTGGGAATCAATATCATGCGACAGTGGAATCCGGTGCTGGCCAATGACATCTATGCCCAGATCGGGATGGTGCTGTTAATTGGTATCGCGGCAAAAACGGCGATTCTGATCGTGGAATTTGCCATGGTTCAACGTCGGGAAGGCAACAGTATTTTTGACTCAGCCATTAATGCCGCTGGCCTGCGCTTCCGTGCTGTACTGATGACTGCACTGTCTTTTATTCTCGGGGTAATGCCGCTGGTGCTTGCCACTGGCGCTGGTGCCGCCAGCCGACAGATCATCGGTATCACGGTGAGCTCCGGTATGTTGGCGGCCACTATCTTTGGCACTCTGCTGATTCCAGTGTTTTATTTACTGTTGCAAAGGGTGCGTGAGCATTTTGATCCTGACAAGGCAAATAGTTAATTGAACCAGAAGATGCTGTGTACAATCTCCGTTCACCGGGAATCGAAGGGTGATTGGCACAGTGTTCAACGGTTACCCATACCGTTCGTCCTGAGCCTGTCGAAGACCGGAAACTCCGGACTCTGATAGATCGTGCCAAGTACCCTTCGACTCCGCTCAGGGTGAACGGAGATCGTACACGTCAAACTCATTAAAACCAGGTACCAGATCGCTGGCTGGTTATTCATAACGGTATTTATAAAGCACTACTGTTATGAGGCATCAGTGGATCGGCCAGCTCATCAACCGTCAGGTTCAATGAGTTTTTCGGAATGGCTCCTGGCTTGATGGTTGCTGTGCCATCCTCTCTAATTAGCCATTGCTGCCCACCAGCCCTGACCGACAGAGGTCTGTGCAATGCCTCGGCCATCAATGTCAGTGGATGTCTGTCGGGCAGCGCACTGCCTGGCAACCAGTCCTCCAGAGTAAAGTTTGACCAGCATTCAGGCCCGTAGCAACTGCCTGCTAATTGCGCCCGTTGAACCTCCTCTCTGACAAGCGCAGCTGCCACCTCTGGATCATCATTGGCAGCGCGTGAGGAATCATCATCACCGCCAGCCTCCCATTGCTCACAGTCTGCCAGTCTGGAAATACGATGCCTGTCTATATCCTCCCCGGTTTTTTCCAGTGTCATTTTCAACGGGTTTACCTGCCTTTTCAGTTCACCCCAGGCCTCTTGCAATTGTGACAGATTGAAGGTGTCCATTTGTGATTGATCTTGCCGATCTTGTACAGGTTTTTTTCGACCTTTTGGCAACTTGTTGTTTCTTTTCAAAAACTGGAACCGTTCACTCCAGATGCTTTTAATCTCATCAAAAGCGGCTTCAATCTCACTAACCAGCCCTACCTCTATCCCGACACGCTCATGCAAAGATGCCAGCTCATCCAGAAATTCCCTGTCCAGCCCATCAGTCCGAAGAATTAATCCCGACAAGGTGCTCAGCGCATCATTGACATTATCAAGCCAACCACAAATCTTCGTTATATCAGTAACGTCCTGCATGGCCTTTTTGAATTCCATACCCAAAGTGGGCGACGGCGTCAAACCTGCTCGTATTAACTGCCCATAGGAATAAATAAAGGACGTATGAGTGATAATCCGGTCAAATTCTTTATTCATTTTTCTATCAAGCATATCAGCAAGAGCGAAATAAGACTCAGCCTTAACCACAGGCGTACTCTCGGGATCATCAACCACTGATTGAATCATTGCCTTGACCTCAGCCATTGGTCGATCAGCAATAAACGCCTTTACCGCATCCTGCACCCCCTGTGGCAAAGGTGTTTCCCGTGGTGGGGTTGGTGAATCTTGTCGGGCTGTCGACTGAGCTGCGGGTACAGGTGCTTTTGGCTGCACCGGTTTCCGGTAACCATAGCCCCTGGTCATTTTTCGTTTAAGCTTCCCCCTGATCTCCGATTTTTTCCTGGCTTTCTCAGATTCTTCTTCACTGATCAGACTGTTTATTTGCATGGCGGATTCTTCTGCTTTCAGGGCATGCATCAGTAAAATATCTCTGCAGGGCCCTTCTATGAATCGTTGAAAACAGTCATCAAGATTTGCACACTCAGCTTTAGACAGGGAAAACGTCTGCTTAAATTTTTCCATCGCGTCTTTAAACGACTTTTTGGTTGTTTCGATATGTATAAGTTTTTGATTGTCAATGTCTGACAAGTTGATGCAAACCAGGCACGCTAATGCCTTCGATGCAAGATAAAACAACCATTCGATATCGTCCATTTCAGCATTTATGCCATCAATTTTGCCATCAATCAGGTTAATAAACTTGCTTAACAGCCTGAGTGCTGTGGCAAATTCGCCAATACACAGTGAAGCACTGATCATTTGTATCACTTGGGGAATTTCATAGCAATCGAACAGGTCTGGGTCTGGTTTGTCCGACGCTGAATTTAACCAATTGCTGAAACCTTTAACAGCAGAAGCTGATCCTCGATTCAGGTCTGCTTTTTCTTTCAAATGTGGATAGTGATTGACAGCATCATCCAGGGTTTTTATCAGAGACAAACCGACAGTGTCACTGACACTGGATATCAGGTCAATATACCGATTATGCATATCCACATCCTTGCTAAGCAGACCATCAGGCTTGATCGGGATCTGGCTATTCAAATCGGCCATACTGTCACAGACATTCAGAAACTCCATGGATTGTGACATGAAGACCTGCCAGTGCTGTGACAAACGATCACCATTGAGAGCATTCGACTGAAACAGCTGGACCAAATCACTGATGTTTTGTCCATACTTATTTGCGAGACGTTCGATTTGGTTTTCGTCTGGCTCATCACCACAACGCAATGACGACACAAAGTGTAAATCTAACACTGTTTTGGATACAGGTTTGAAACGTTTGTGGCACAGAGCGAAGTATTCTTGTTTCAAAAGAAACAACTGATCTCTAAGCAATTCACGATTTTCTTTTGCAAATGTTCGGTCACTCGATTTTCTACCAACCTTTTTTCTTTCATTCGTCACCATTTCCTCAAAAAGAGCAACATCCTCTCGAAAATGCTCCATAATCTCGAGATCTTTCATTGACTTAGGTGTAAAGCCAGCAAAGTCATAGGAAAACTCCATATTTCGGAGGGTCTTGACACTAAAAGGCATTAATTCATCAAAATTTTTTACTTCGGAAAATTTTTTATGACGGACAACCTTTCTCTTAGCCAGTCCTTTACCACCCTTTTTTTCAACAGGGTCTTCCACCGGTATTTTTTTTCTGCTTTCAATAACATTCGGACCGACGGAGTCAATGGTCTTGCTGGCATTATTGTCTTTGGCTGCTGCCGGAAATTGCTTTTCAAAAGTAACCACGCCAGGTGCACTGCCAGCAGAAGGCTTTATATTTTCCATAACCATTACCTTTTATAATCGCGAATATTTCTTAATATTGACAACGTAAAGCCTTTTTTGTTCCCTATCGATGTAACCTGACCCGGGCCAGATCAAAAATGAGGCGTTATCACGGAGAAAAAATAAGGACTTAATGATACCTGTCGGCGACATTTACTGGAGCGGTTATTCATAACGGTGTTTAGAAAGCACGACTGTTAAGTAGCTGGCCATATGGAATCATATATTTCTGGCTACTTATGTATGAGGCGTCAGTGGATCGGCCAGCTCTTCAACCGTCAGGTTCAGTGAATTTTTCGGAATGGCTCCGGGCTTGATGGTTGCTGTGCCATCTTCGCCAATTAACCATTGCTGCCCACCCGCCCTGACCGACAGAGGTCTGTGCAATGCCTCGGCGATCAGTGTCAATGGATGCCTTTCAGGCAGGGCACTGCCTGGCAACCAGTCCTCCAGGGTAAAGTTTGACCAGTATTCAGGCCCATAGCAACTGCCTGCTAACTGCGCCCGTTGAACCTCCTGCCTGACAAGCGCAGAAGGCACCTCTGGGTCATCATTGGCAGCAAGTGAGGAATCTTCATTGGCAGCAAGTGAGGAATCATCATTGGCAGCAAGTGAGGAATCATCATCACCGCCAGCCTCCCATTGCTCACAGTCTGCCAGTCTGGAAATACGATGCCTGTCTATATCCTCCCCGGTTTTTTCCAGTGTTATTTTCAACGGGTTTACCTGCCTTGTCAGTTTACCCCAGACCTCTAGCAATTTTGGCAGATCGAAGGTGGCCATTTGCGATTGATCTTGCCGATCTTGTACAGGTTTTCTTCGACCCTTTGGCAGCTTGTTGTTTCTTTTCAAAAACTGGAACCGGTCACTCCAGATGCTTTTTATCTCATCAAAAGTGGCTTCAATCTCACTAACCAGCCCTACCTCTGCCCTGAGACGCTCATGCAAAGATGCCAGCTCATCCAGAAAATCCCTGTCCAGCCCATCAGTACGAAGAATTAATCCCGACAAGGTGCTCAGCGCATCATTGACACTATCAAGCCAACCACAAATCTTCGTTATATCAGTAACGTCCTGAATGGCCTTTTTGAATGCCACACCCAAAGCGGACGACGGCATCACACCTGCTCGTATTAACTGCCCATAGGAATAAATGAAGGACGTTTGAGAGATAATCCGGTTGAATTCTCTATTCATTTTTCTGTCAAGCATATCAGCGAGAGCGAAATAAGACTCAGCCTTAACCACAGGCGTACTCTCGGGATCATCAACCACTGATTGAATCATTGCCGTGACCTCAGCCATTGGTCGATCAGCAATAAACGCTTTTACTGCATCCTGCACCCCCTGTGGCAAAGATGTTTCCCTTGGTGGGGTTTGTGAATCTTGCCGGGCTGTCGACTGGGCAGCGGGTACAGGTGCTTTTAACTCCACCGGTTTCTGGTAACCATAGCCCCTGGCCATTTTTCGTTTCAGCTTCCCCCTGATCTCCCGCTTTTCCCTGGTTTTCCCAGATTCTTCTCCACTGATCAGACGGCTTATTTGCCTGGCAGATTCTTGTCCCCTCAGGGCGTGCATCAATAAAACGTCTCTGCAGGGTCCTTCTACGAATCTTTGAAAACACTCATCGAGTTCTGAGCACTCAGCTGCAGACAGGGAAAACATCTGCTCAGCCTTTTGCATTACCTCTTTTAACAACTTTTTGATTGTTTCGATATTTTTAAGTTCATCATTGCCAATGTCTGGCAATTTGATGCAAACCAGGCACGATAACGCCTTCGAGGCGAGATAAAACAACCATTCGGTATCGTCCAGGTCAGCATTTATGCCATCAATTTTGCCATCAATCAATTTGATGAACCCGCTTAACAGCTTGCGCGCTGAGACAAATTCGCCAATACACAGTGAAGCACTGATCATTTGTATCACCTGGGGAATTTCATAGCACTTGAACAGGTCTGAATTGTTTGATTCTGAATTTAACCATTTGCTCAATCCTGTAACATCAGAACCCAACCCACGATGCAGGTCATCTTTGTCCTCTAGCTGTGCATAGTGATTAACAGCATCGTCCAGGATTATGATCAGAGACAAACTGACAGTTGTACAGAGACGGGATGCTGAGTCGGGAAACCCTTTAAATTTTTCCTGATGATGTTTCGGGAGTTGTTGATGCATAGTGGCCAGATCGGCACAGACATTCAGAAATTCCATGGATTGTGACATAAAAACCTGCCAGTGCTGTGCCAGACGATCACTACAGACAGCGTTCCAGTATAACTCCATGCCAAGATCACCGACGCATTGGCAATACTTACTGGTGAGACGTTTGACTTTTTGGTGCATGGCGGGCTCATCACCAAGACGCAATGACGATACCATCTGTAACACTAACACTATCCCGGATACAGGCTTGTAGCGTTGGAAGCACAAAATAAAGTACTTATGTTTCAAATTAAACAGCTGCTCTCTGAGGCATTCATAGCTTTGTCTTGCGCTTGTTCGGTCACCGCCTATTTTACGCAGCTTCGGTCTTTCATCACTCACCATCTTGTCAAAACGAGCAATATCCGCTCGAAAAGACTCCATCATCTTGAGATCTTCCGTTGACTTTGGTGTAAAGCCTGCAAGATCGTAGGAAAACTCCTTATGTTTGAGATTCTCAAGATAAAAAGACATTAATTCCGAATAACTTTTTACCCTGGATGGTTCTTCATGGAGGTTAACCTTTCTTTCAGTCAGGCTTTTCTCCGGTATTTTTTTAGCAGAGTATTCCACCGGAGCATTTTTTCTGCTTTTGATAGTATTCGAACTGCAGGGTATCCCGGCCAAAGAACCGCCGGAGCCAATGGTCTTGCTGGCATGATTGGCTATGGCTGCTGCCGGTAATTGATTTTCACCACTTACCACGCCAGGTACACTGACAACAGAAGGCTGTACATTGTCCATAACCAATACCCCTTTAGAATCGCGGATATCTCTCAATACGGACAACGTAAAGCCTTTTTTGTTCCATCTCTGTGCAACCTGACCCAGGCCAGATCAACAACGAACAGTTATATACGCCTCAAATCACTGAGAAAAAAGTCCTTAAATAATTCCGACATTTAGAACTCACTCTCCGTTCATCCTGAGCGGAGTCGAAGGGTGCCTGGCACAATCTATCATGCCTCGGAGTTAACGCCCTTCGACAGCCTCAGGACGAACGGAGTTCGGAGGCTCCGAAATGTGTAAATTATTCAAGGACTATTCCTTAACCTCCCGGTGGCGGCCTTTGTTACCGGCTTTTTTTATCGGCTTTTTTATCAATTGAGAAAAGCAGCCTGTCCCTGTGAACTATCACGTCATACAATGGACCTCATAATAACGTGTATGGAGTTCAACGATGACCACTGCTTATGAGAATCTGGTGAGCCGATTCCAGCAGATGTATCACCTTTCCCATCTGGGAGCTATCGCTGGCTGGGACCAGGCCGCCATGATGCCTGTCGGCGGCAATCAGGCCCGTGGTGCAGCGCTGGCGGAATTGAACACCCTTCTGCATAAGCTGCTGACGGCACCTGAAGTGGCAGCCTGGCTGCAAGAAGCACAGGCTCAGGAAACCAACCCGGACACCATCCGCTCCATTAGAGAGATGGCGGTTGAATGGCAACAGGCCAGTGCCATTCCTGATGATCTGGTGAAAGCCAAAACCATTGCATCCACAAACTGTGAACATGCCTGGCGCAGCCAGCGGCCTGCAAATGACTGGCCGGGTTTTGCCAGGAATCTGAAAGAGGTGGTTAACCTTTCCCGCCAGGAAGCGGCTGTTCGGGCAGAAAAAAGCCATGTTTCCCCTTACAACGCCCTGTTGGAGCTTTATGAACCCGGCGTCAATACCCGGGAGCTTGACCAGCTGTTTGGTGACCTGAAAACCTGGCTGCCTGGCTATATTCAGGATGCCCTGGATCGCCAGTCTTCGGTGAGCATCATTCAGCCTGAAGGCCCCTTCCCGATCGACAGGCAAAAGGCGCTGGGACTGGAGGTGATGCAGCTGCTCGGCTTTGATTTTGACCATGGCCGATTGGACGTAAGTACTCACCCATTTTGTGGTGGTGTCAGCGAAGATGTCCGGATGACTACCCGCTATAAAGAAGATAATTTTGTAGAAGCATTGATGGGCATCATCCATGAAACCGGCCATGCCCGCTACCAGCAAAATCTGCCGGAACAGAACCGTGAACTCCCCATTGCCCTCCCCCGCTCCATGGGAATCCATGAAGGACAAAGCCTGTTCTTTGAAATGCAGCTGGGCCGCAGCAGCGAATTCCTGTCGCTGATCCAGCCGTTGATCGTCAAACACCTCTGCGCTGGCACGTCACAGCCCGCCATGGCACTGGATAATCTGGAAAAAATCTACAAACGGGTTCGTCCGGGCTTTATCCGGGTTGATGCGGATGAGATCACCTACCCGGCTCATATTATTTTGCGCTATGAAATCGAGCGAGACCTGATTGAAGGGAACATCGAGGTGGGTGATATCCCCGAACTCTGGCAGCAGAAAATGCAGGATTACCTGGGCCTGGATGTAGCCGGTGATCACAAGAATGGCTGCATGCAGGATATTCACTGGCCCATGGGGTCGTTCGGCTACTTCCCGAGCTACACCCTTGGAGCCATGGTCGCAGCCCAGCTGTTTGCCGCCCGGAAAAAAACCATGCCGGATATTGCAGAGCTGATTCAACAGGGTAACCTTTCACCCATTTTTGACTGGTTGAAAAACAACATCTGGTCACAGGGACGACAGTATTCCACGGCAGAACTGATGACCAGGGCGACCGGCGAGCCATTAACGGCCAGTTATTTCCAACAACACCTGAAAGAAAGGTATCTTGGCTGACAGGCCCTGATAAATAGCATTTTCATCAATAGCACGCCCGGGTTAACTATGATGAAATCGACTGAATCTCTCCATTATTATCATCGAGGTTAACCTGATGCGGGGCATCAAAACGACACATGTCCGCCATATATTTCAGGGGCTGGCAGCACTGATTATCATCATAACGGGGATCAAGCTGGGCAGCACACTGGTTATTCCCCTGCTGCTTTCTGCCCTGCTTGCCTTGCTGGCCAATCCTGTGGTTGATTTGCTGGCGCGGTTCAGAGTTCCGCGAATCGTCGGAATCCTGTTTACCTTAACGGCCTTTGTCATCTTCGCCCTGTTATTCCTGGGTAATGTTGCCAGCACGGTTCAGGAGTTTACCGCCGCACTGCCCGGGTATCGTGAACAGCTGACTGAGTCGTTTAACAGGACTCAGGCTTTCCTGACACAGAAAAATATCCGTATTGACCTGAAAACCTTTATGGACTCCTTTGACCCATCGGCGCTTGTCAGTCTGCTGACCAATATGATTGGCAAACTCGGCAGCACCATGAGTTTTGCCCTGCTGATTTTAATCGCCGCCATCTTCATGCTGCTGGAAGCCCCGCTGCTGCCGGGTAAGCTGCGCTTGGCACTGTCATCCCCGGACCATGAATTACAGAGCATGCGTCGTTTTCTCCACTCATTTAACCGTTATGTGGCCCTGAAAACGCTGATCAGTATGATCACTGGCCTGCTGGTTGGCACCATGCTCTGGGCGAAAGGGGTGAACTTTTATGTGCTCTGGGGGCTGGTCGCTTTTCTGTTTAACTTTATCCCTAATGTCGGCTCCATCGTGGCGGCTATTCCCGGCATTCTGCTGACACTGCTGCAGTTTGGCTATGGCGATGCCATGCTGGTTCTGGCGGGCTACCTGGCGATAAACGTGTTTATCGGTAATATCATTGAGCCTAACGTTATGGGACAAGGGCTGGGATTGTCGCCCCTGGTCGTCTTTCTGTCGTTGATCTTCTGGGGCTGGCTGTTAGGGCCTGTAGGGATGATTCTCTCCGTTCCACTGACCATGTTTATTAAAATCATGATGGAATCTTCCAGACAGTGGCGGAACATGGCTATTCTGTTAGGACCTGACGACAGTGCAGAGCAACACCAACAGAAGAACAACTGATTAATAGGTAAAAGGGAGCCGGTGATGGTTGATAAACCTGACGTTGATCTGAAAAAGAATGACCCGGATAACAATCCATGGATCGACTGGGCAGAAAAGATCCGGGCCATTGCCCAGAACGGGCTCACCTTTTCCGGAAATGAATTTGACCTTGAGCGATATCACCAATTACAGGCTATTGCCCATGATATGACCGCACTGCTGACCGGAGCCCCCACAGCAAAAGTGAACGACTACTTTCTGCCGGATCATGGTTATGCCACTCCGAAGATTGACCTCCGTGGCGGCGTATTCCTCGATAATAAAATACTGCTGGTCAAAGAGCGGTCTGATGGGCGCTGGGCTCTGCCCGGGGGCTGGGGCGATGTGTGTGAACCTCCCGCTTATGGGGTCGAGCGGGAAATTGTGGAAGAGTCCGGCTATACCGCCAGGGCATTAAAGCTGGTCGCTGTTCGGGATACCCAGCAACACCCCTACCGCCCACGAAGCCCCTATCATATCTACAAATTGATTTTTCTCTGCGAATTGACCGGTGGAGCCCCAAAAGAGAATATTGAAATTTCCGATATCGGCTTTTTTGATATTGACGATCTGCCGGAGCTTTCCGGGGGAAGAACCTTGCCGGAAGATATCCAATTATTATTGGAACACAAAAATAAACGCGAATTGCCCACCGTTTTTGACTGAAACGATGGGCACAATCCGCAGAGAATATTAAGTAATTGTCTTTTAATAAGTTCCCGATTTCCGTTCACCCTGAGTGCTGAGCTTGTCGAAGTATCGAAGGGTCGTGCCACCGAACTTCGACAAGCTCAGTCCGAACGGAGTCGGGCGATGAAAATAGGGAAGTTATTTCCAGACAATTCCTAAGCCGTACCACCCACGGTAATTTCATCAATCTTCAACGTCGGCTGACCAACACCCACCGGAACAGACTGACCATCCTTACCACAGACCCCGACACCGGGGTCCAGTTCCAGGTCACTGCCGACCATGGACACCTTGTTCATCACATCAGGGCCGTTACCAATCAGGGTGGCGCCCTTGACTGGCACGGTCTTTTTGCCATTTTCGATCAACCAGGCCTCACTGGTGGAGAACACAAACTTACCGGAGGTAATATCCACCTGACCACCGCCCATGTTTTCCACATAGATGCCTTTTTTAACGGTACTGATAATCTCCTCAGGGTCATGCTTGCCAGCCAGCATATAGGTATTGGTCATCCTTGGCATGGGCAGGTGGGAATACGACTCACGACGTCCATTACCGGTCGGTGCAACACCCATTAAACGAGCGTTCAGCTTATCCTGCATGTAGCCTTTGAGAATGCCATTTTCAATCAGGACGGTGCTTTCTGTGGGTACGCCCTCATCGTCCATATTCATGGAACCACGACGACCGCCCAGCGTACCGTCATCAACAATGGTACAGAGTGGAGAAGCAACCCGTTCACCAATCCGGCCAGCATAGGCAGACGACCCTTTGCGGTTAAAGTCACCTTCCAGTCCATGACCTACCGCTTCGTGCAGCAGCACACCGGACCAGCCAGCGCTTAATACCACCGGCATGGTGCCTGCCGGAGCGGCCACTGCTTCAAGGTTGGTCATCGCCTGACGCACGGCTTTGCGGGCATACTCAAGGCCGGTGTCGTTGAGCAGGAACTGAAGGTAGTCA
Source organism: Endozoicomonas sp. ALC013 (assembly GCF_049310205.1). Taxonomy (NCBI): domain Bacteria; kingdom Pseudomonadati; phylum Pseudomonadota; class Gammaproteobacteria; order Oceanospirillales; family Endozoicomonadaceae; genus Endozoicomonas; species Endozoicomonas sp. ALC013. The sequence continues at coordinate 28,563 of NZ_JBLYNS010000026.1, forward strand.
CCCCGACCGCCGCCTCCGGCAGACCCACGCTCAATACGCCCTTCTTTTTCAGCAATAACACTGACATTCAAACGAACCAGCGGGCGAATATCCGCTGCCAGCGTGCCATCGGAGGCGGCTACCAGCACCACTTCATGAACACCGGCCAGACTCACCGTCACCTGCTTCACACTAGGGTCGGCCTTGCGGGCTTCCTGGTCCAGCTTTTTCAGCAGATCAACTTTATCTTCACTGGTTAAAGAATCCAGAGGGTTCGCGGTTCCGTAGAGCGACAATGGCTGGCTGCGCTGCCATGCCTGAACCTGCTGCTGCTGGCCGACCCGGGCAATACTTCGGGCGGCACCGGCAGCCTGTTCCAGTGCCGGGAGAATAATTTCATTGGAATAGGCAAAACCGGTTTTCTCGCCACTCATGGCGCGAACACCGACCCCGCTGTCGACATTGAAACTGCCTTCCTTAACGATGCCATCTTCCAGCACCCAGGACTCATGGCGCATGGATTGAAAATAGAGGTCAGCGGCATCCACATTGTGCCCCAGAATGTTATCCAGAATCCTGCTGAGTTCACTGTCGCCGATATTGGCTGGAGTCAGCAGTTGGTCGCGGGCTGTTGTAATAATATCGGTCATAGATTTTGTCACCACTTTTGTTACCGCTTTTGTCAGCAGCACGTTTTGTCAGCAGCATGGCTTCACACTGGTTTATTCTTATTGCAAGCCTACTCCCTGAGAACGGGCTAACTCAAGGGAAGTTTACAATTTCTCATAATGCATTTTGTTCAGTTTACCGGCTTCCATGGCCTCCCTGAACCACGGATTCCTCCCCCTTTCTACACCGCATACCATCAGCCTTTTTCGGGAGGCTGCCCAATGTGAGTATAAACTGAATAGTCGCCCAGATTCGCGACCAAGATTATTTCACCCCATGCGGGCAGCATCACCTGCATAAATGGCTCGATCAGTTATTGGCCTGCTGATTTAAGGGTTCCAACGGTATTTCAGGTTCCGCTGGCTGCTGTGCTTCGTCCCGACGATGATAGTGTTGGTAGAGAGCGCATAGACCAATGCCCGCAAGGATCGTGAAAGCGGTACCCAGGCTGACACCCAGGACAACCCCGGTACTGATGGTTCCAGCCAATGGTGCCGGCGTGACGGGCAGTGCCGTTGCCGGGGGCATGCCGGAGAATGTCATTGATGCTTCCGGTAACGTCACCACGGTTTGTGTTACTGGTGCTGAGGTTGTCATTGCCGCTGCTGCCAATGGTGTTGTGTTAGTGATCGTGGCATTGATGGACGGCAACGGCGTTGAGATGTTGTTTCCTGTCATGGTTGTATTGGACAGTACCATTTCGTTGAGCAATGCCGGGGTGGTCAGAGCAGGACTGGACAACGGAGCGCTTGTGTTGGCCATCGCCGTTTTGCCCAGTGGTGCCGGGGTAGTCTGAGTATGGCTGGACGGCCAGCGGGCTGTGCTGTCCACTGTCGTTTTGTTGAATGGTGCCTGGTCAGTCAAAGTGTGGCTGGACGGTGGGCTGGTAGTTCTGTCCATTGTCGCTTTGTTGAATGGTCCCGGGGTAGTCTGAGCATGGCTGGACAGCGGCCTGGCTGTGCTGTCCATTGCCGTTTTGTTGAATGGTGCCGGGGTAGTCTGAGCATGGCTGGTCAACGGGCTGGCTGTGCTATTCATTGTCGTTTTGTTGAATGGTGCCGAGGTAGTCTGAGTATGGCTGGACAGCGGGCTGGTTGTACTATCCATTGCCGTTTTGTTGAATGGTGCCGAGGAAGTCAGAGTACGGCTGGGCAGCGGGCTGGTTGTGCTATCCATTGCCGTTTTGTTGAATGGTGTCGAGGAAGTCATAGTATGGCTGGACAGCGGGCTGGTTGTGCTATCCATTGCCGTTTTGTTGAATGGTGCCGAGGAAATCAGAGTATGGCTGGGCAGCGGGCTGGTTGTGCTGTCCATTGCCGCATTGTTGAATGGTGCCGAGGAAGTCAGAGTATGGCTGGACTGCGGGCTGACTGTGCTGTCCATTGCCGTTTTGTTGAGTGATGTCATTGCCGCTTGCTGGGAGGTTGTATCAACCATCGCAGTGTTATTGATGGAGGATGCCGCTGTCTGCGGGCTATATTGCCGGGCAGCGGGTGAATGGGCAGGTGTAGCCGCAATAGATGTTGCTGAACAGTTCCAATGCCAGTGGTCTGTGAGTGAGTCCGACGTGAGTTGGCAATCATCGGTTACAAAACGGGAGTCAGCGGTACGGCACAATTCGGATGAATTTGCAGAGCCAAATTTACCCGGCTTACGATTAACCTTGCTGTTAAATGATCGTATATCCGCTGTATTGCCCTTGCCGACCTTACGACCGGCATCAATACCCCCACTCCCATCCTCCGTTGAGACAGAACAGTTAATAGCCCTGACCCCTCTGACCTCATCATTCACCACCCCGCCACCAATGCCGGCATGTGCCGAACGGCCTTCTGTCCTTACCTGGCTGTCCACGGCAACGAGATCATTGACGGAACCCCTGTTAAGTTGGCCTCCGCCGCCAAAAGGACTAAGACTGGCTCTGGTACCAACCTGTCCGCCACCAATGCCTGCATAAGCTATGGGAGCTTTGGTGGTGACATTGCTCTTGATCACCGTCATGGTGCGGATATCACCAGCCACTTCACCGCCGCCAATTCCGGCATCTGACCTTGCCTCATGAGTGCTGACATTACTTGACAGAACCGTCAAATGCTCAATATCCCCGGTGATTTTGCCCCCTCCAATCCCGGCATTAGAATTGCTACCCCGGGTTTCTACCCGGCTATCGGTTACTGCCAGATGCTCAGCCTGTCCATCCATTTTGCCAGCGCCGATACCCGCATCTGAGAAACGGCCAGAGGTGGTGACCTGACTGTCTGCGACATTCATATTCTTTATCTGTCCGCTGGTCGTACCACTGCCAATGCCGGCCGGGGAAAAGTTGCCAGTGGTTGTGACCGTACTGTTTTTCACATCAACGCTCTCAATCAGGCTGTCTGTTTCCTGCAGTCCGGTGATGACACCAGTGGAGGCACGAAAAAAAGGATTAGCAGCCCGCCCGTTGATAATGCTGGTATCCTCGACAAGGATGTCGCGAACCGTTGATTGTTCGCCCATTTCACAGGCCAGTGCCGCTGAGTACTGATCACTGTTTTTGATGGCACCATTGGCGACATGCAGGTCATGCACAATGGCATCAGGTCCAAGCTTGCCGAATAGACAACCCTTCGGATCACTGATGGTATGACAACCCCCATCATAATCCCCCGTGAATGGCGTGCTCCAGCTTCCAATGGTCACACTGTTGTTATGGCTGAAACTTTTTGTCTGAAGGTAGTGACCGTCCGGGGGATAACCTGGCTGACCGATTTTGCCCAGTGTTTCGCTATCCGGGACCAGAAACAGTCTGTCCGGCGCAGCCGACGTTCCGGTCAATGGTTTGCTGCCAGGAAGCGGTGTGGTGGTATGGGACAGCGCTGTTTTATGCATGGTTGTCGGCGTTGTCAGTGCATCGGTTGCTGGTTGTGTGATTGGATTTGCTGTCACGGTTTCCGTGATGGGTAATGTCGTTGGCTGAGGAACCGGGGCCGAAGTAGCAGTGGAGCTTGAACAGTTCCAATGATCTCCGGTGAGTGAATCAGGGTTCAGCTGACAATCACTGGTCACAAAACGTGCATCAGCCGTACGACATAAACCGGGTAAGGTAACATTGCCAAAGTTTTTCAATTCACCATTAACCTGGCTGTTCAGGGAGGCGGTCCCCTTCTCGCTGCCTGAACCGAGTGCCTTCCCAATATCTGCAAAACGCCCGGTGACTGAACTGTTCACTGCGGTGGTATCAGCAACTTGCCCCATGTTCCAACCGGCACCAATCGCAATCCAGGAAAGGTTCTGACTGGCTGAAACAGAACAGTCGATAGCCGTTATGCCGTTGATCTCACTTTGCTGACCAGCTACAAGGCCACCGCCAATAGCAGCAAAGCTGTGATCATTTTCTATGTTGACCCGGCTTTTCAGGGCAACAAGTTCACTGACCTTGCCAGCAACAGGCGGAAACACTCTGCCAACCTGCCCACCACCAATGGCAGCATGCCCGCTGGTTCCCGTCGTTGTGACCTGACCGTTGACTACGGTGAGTTGTTTTATCTGGCCAGTGACCAGGCCACCACCTATGCCTGCTGGAGAATAAGCCCCTGCACTGGTAACCTGAGTGTCTCTAACGGTCAAGCGCTCGATATTACCATCAACCCATCCTCCCCCGGCTCCGGTATCTGTGTTCCGCCCTGAAGAAGTGACTGAGCAGTTAACAATCTCAATGTCTTTCAGAACGCTCTTTTTACCCTGTAGCCCGGTAATTACCCCGGCGGTACTGACCGACTCTGAGGATATTACCCCTTGCCTGGTTGCCACGCTGCCATGTTCAATCCGGACATCACTGACCGCAGAGCCACCGGACATTTTACAGGCCAATACGGCAGAGTGCTGCTTGCCGGTTTGATCAATGGTGGCATTGGCAATACGCAGGTTCTTAACGTCGGCACCGGACCCGAGTTCACCGAACAAACAGTCCTGCAGATCGCTTATGGTATGGCACCCACCGTCGTAATGGCCCTGAAATGGCGTGCTGTCACTGCCAACCGGAACACTGGTGTTATGGCTGAAGCTTCGAGTCTGCTGATAATGAGCGTCCGGGGGATAGCTATCGTTACGGCCGATTTTGCCCAGTGTTGCGCTATCCTCAACGGGTATCGGGTTGTTCCAGGCCCCGGGTCTGCCTTCTGCAGGCAGGGCCGCAGCACCCGCCAGCCGGTCCATCGCCATCAGGGTGGCGGTTGCCATGGCCGGACCTGATACACGTTTTGCTGTGCCCGAAGCGGTTACCGGCTTGTCTGGCTTTTCATCTTCCTGTTTTTTATCAGTGACCTTTTGCGAATGGTGTTTTGACACATTGTCTGAACCGCTGGCTGGCTCTTTACCAGACTTTCCCGACACGGCCATATTATCCAGGCTATTCGCCAGAGAAACGTAAGAACAGATGGTTCCTATCGCATCGCTCACTGCACTCACATTGGGTACCCAGCAGGAAAGTACCTTGCTGGCCAGCCCAACCCCCTGGACGACACTATCCGCCAGGCTTGTTTTGTCGTTTTTATTGTCAGCAGGCAGCGTATTGGCAACCGGTGCAGCTGGCTGGCTGGTTTGTCGTTGATGCTCAGGAATATAATTGGGAGAGAGAGAGCTGAAGAAGGAGGTAACACCTGACTGGACAGCAACTGCAAACTTTCCTAATGTACCAGTGGGTTTGGTTTTTGCTGGTTCGTTAAGGTAGGGATTACTGGTTACATCTGTCATTGGTGCATGAGTTGAAGAAAATGGCTGCACAATTTACTCCATAAATGTTGTCTCGGTTATACATTGAGAGTGCCATTGTCGTATGAGTAAAAAACAAAGGCATACACCTAGGAGGCTAGATGGCTTTTTGTCATTATTTCAGTTTTGGTAAGATTGCTTTGGACTACATAAAGTCATAAGCAATTTCTTTTGCCGTGAAAGATATTTTGCTTTATTCGATTGTTCTCACTTTTTGCGTCGGCTTGTTCAACGTTGAGCTCTGCTATTTCCAAACCCTGAACAAGAACGGGGCGGTCAGAGTAGCGTTCAATGGTAAATGTGATTGCATGTATTGTTCTCCATAATGTTGTCAACACAGTTTCAAACAGGCAGAAAGCCAGCACTGCTGCCAGGAGGAATCCGCTGCCTGCAAGCCAGCCATGCAGGCAGCAGAACATTCATAAATGGATACAATCAGTTATTGGCCTGCTGGTTTAAGGGTTCCAAAGGTATTTCGGGTTCCGCTTGTTTCGGTGCCTCGCCCCGACGGTGGTATTGGTAGAAAGCGTATAGACCAATGCCTGCAAGGATCGTGAAAGCTGTACCCAGGCTGACACCCAGGATCAGCCCGGTGTTCGGGATTGTAACCAGTGGGGGGGTGGTGGGCAGTACCGTTGTTGGGGGCATGCCAGCAAATGTCACTGATGCTTCCGGTAACGTCACCCCGTTTTCCGTCACTGGTGCTGTGGTTGTCATTGCAGCCATTGCCAATGGTGCTGTGGTAGTGACCGTGGCATTGATGGTCGGTAACGGCGTTGTCATGGTGTGCCCTGTAATGGCCGTATTGGACATGACCATTTCGTTGAGCGGGGCCCGGGTTGTCAGAGTTGGGCTGGACAGCGGGCTGGTTGTGTTGGCCATTGCCCTTTGGCCCAAGGTGGCCTGGCTTGTCAGAGTTGGGCTGGACAGCGGACTGGTTGGGCTGGCCATTGCTGTTTTGTCCACGGGGGGCTGGCTTGTCAGAGTTGGGCCGGACAGCGGGCTGGTTGTGCTGGCCATTGCCGTTTTGTCCACGGGGGTCTGGCTTGTCAGAGTTGGTCTGGACTGCGAGCTGGTTGTGTCGGCCGTTACCTTTTCATTGAGTTGTGTCATTGCCGGTTGTTGTGAGGTTGTATCAGCCATCACGGTTTTATTGGTGGTGGCTGAAGTTGGCTGCAGGAACCGGCTATGTTGCCGGGTAGCAGTTGAACGGGCAGGTGCGGAGTCAGTAGATGAGGCAGTAGATGAAGCAGTAGATGTTGAACAATTCCGATACCAATGGTCTTCAGTGAGTGAGTCAGTTAGCTGACAATCATCGTTCACTAAACGGGAATCGACGGTACGGCATAGTTCGGGTGAATATACAGAGTCAGAGTTTTGTAAGTCACCGTTAACCCAGCTGTTCAACGTTCGTATTTCCGTTGTTTTATTACCATGACTATAACCGGAATCAATACCCGCACGCCTATTATTCGCCGTTGTAACATTACAGTTAATGGCAATGCCCCCCCTGACCTCACCAGCCACCATCCCGCCACCAATGCCGGCATAGGCCCGGGAGCCTTCCGTTCTAACGTAGCTGTCCAGGGCAACAAGATCATTGACGGAACCATCAAGCCCGGGTTCGCAATGAGTTCCGAAACCACCAACCATCCCGCCACCAATGGCGACATTCGCATGCTTACCATCGGTAGTGACCCTGCTCTTTACCACCGTTATGTTCCGGATATCACCGCACACTTGGCCGCCGCCAATCCCGGCATGAGCCAGGCCACCCATGGTTAGTACCCAACTATCGGTGACTGCCAGATGCTCAATCTCTCCAGACATCTTGCCAGCACCGATACCTGCAACTGAGTAACGCTCAGAGGTGGTGACCGAACAGTTTTTCACAACAGCGCACTCAATCAGGCTGTCTGTTTGCTGCAGTCCGGTGATGACGCCAGTGGAGGTACGATTAGAAGCCCGCTTGTTGATAATGCTGGTATCCTCGACAAGGATGTTGCGAACCGTTGATTGTTCACCCATTTCACAGGCCAGTGCCGCTGAGTACCGATCACTGTTTTCGATAACTCCATTGGCGACATTCAGGTCATGCACGATGGCACCACGCCCAAGCTTGCTGAATAGGCAGCGCTGTGGGTCTCTGATGGTATGACCGCCTCCATCATAACGCCCCGTGAATGGTGTGCTCACGCTACCAATAGCCACACCGCTGTTGTGGCTGAAACTTTTTGTCTGACGGTAGGAACCGTTCGGGGGATAGCCTTCCTGACCGATTTTGCCCAGTATTTCACTGCCATTCACGCATATTTCACTGCCATTCACGCATATCGGGTTGTTCCTGGACCCTGGTTTTCCTTCTTCGGGCAGGGCCGCAGCACCCGCTAGCCGATCCATCGCCATCAGTGTGACGGTTGCAATGGCCGGACCGGACACACTGTTTGTTGTGTTGGAAGCGTTTACCGGCTTGCCCTGCTTGTCATCTTCCTGGTGTTTATTGGTGATCTCTTGCGAATGGGGTTTTGGCACATTTTCCGAACCGCTGGTTGGCTCTTTACCCGACTTGGCCATATTGTCCAGGCTATGAGCCAGGGAAAAGGAAGAACAGAGTGTTCCTACCGCATCGCTCACTTCACTGACATTGGGTACCCAGCAAGAAAGTACCTTGCTGGCCAGCCCAACTCCCTGGACGACATCAGCCACTAAACTTGTTTTGTCGTTTTTATTTTCAGCAGGCAGCATATTGACAACCGGGGCAGTTGGCTGATTGGTTTGTCGTTGATGTTCAGGAACATAATTGGGAGAGAGAGAACTGAAAAAAGTGGTAATACCTGACTGGACAGCAACTGCAAACTTTCCTAATGTACCAGAGGGATTTGTTTTTGCTGGTTCGTTAAAGGAGGGATTGCTGGTTACATCTGACATTGGTACATGAGTTGAAGAAAATGGTTGCACAATTTACTCCATAATAGATGTTGTCTCTGTTAGATATTTAGAGCGCCATTGTCGTATGAGTAAAAAACAAAGGCATACACTAGTACATCGTTTCAATGAGTTTGACGTGTACAATCTCCGTTCACCCTGAGCGTCCATCGTCTCCGCTCAGGATGCGCGGACTAAGGGGGCTTGGCACGATCTATCAGAGTCCGGAGTTTCCGTCCTTCGACAGGCTCAGGACGAACGGAGTGTGGAGGCACGACAACCAGTCAAACTCATTGAAACCATCTACTAGGAGGCTAGATGACTTTTTGTCGTTATTTCAGTTTTGGTAAGATTGCTTTGGACTACACAAGGACATAAGCAATTACTTTTGCCGTGAAAAATATTTTGCTTTATTCGTATTGTTCTCACTTTTTGCGTCGGCTTGTTCAACGTTAAGCTCTGCTATTTCCAAACCCTGAACAAGAACGGGGGCAAAGAAAGCAATACGCATAGTACACTACGAAGTTTACATTTTTTTAACGCAAGCATACTATAAACTCAAACGTTTACTTCTGAGTTATAAGCCTCCCGAACACAACTTCAGGAAATAGTTTTCCTCCTACCTTGATCACATCGGATCAGATTTTTTTAGAGACCGGTCACTATGCTGACATCCATACAAATCACCAGACGGGCAGCTGCCATTGCCCTGGCATCACTCCTTCTTGGAGGGTGCGGTCAAGAAGACGTTGCTCAAACAAAAACTGTCGTTATTCAACCTGCTCTGACAGAAGTGGTCAGCAGCAGTATCAATGATGAACTCAGTTTTAATGGTGTGGTCCGCTGAACGAGCCAACCTTGCCTTTCGTGTAGGTCGACTGATCACCAACATCCGGGTAAAAGAAGGTGATTACATCAAACAGGGGGATCTGCTGGCCAAACTGGATGCCCGGGATGCCAAAACAGCACTTGCATCGGCGGAGCTTGAGCTGCAAAGTGCAGAGGATGACTATAATCGCGCCAAAGCGATTTTTGACAAAAGCCGGGCGATTTCCAAAAGTGATCTGGACGCCATCACCACCCGATTCAATCTGGCCCGGAACCGTGTCGATGAAGCAAAACGACAGCATGAGTACACCGAGCTGAGAGCACCTTTTGACGGCATCATCGGTCGTAAACTGGTGGACAACCATATCCAGATCCAGGCCAATGCGCCAGTGCTGGTGCTGCATGACCTGAGTGACCTGGAAGTTGTGATTAACCTCCCCCATCAGATGATGCTTTCCGAGCAGAATCAGGCGACAGTCAATGCGGAATTATCCGCCGTACCCGGTCAGTTGTTCCCACTGGATTTACGCACCTGGGCAACAGAAGCGGAGCCTGTCTCCCAGACTTACCCGGTGGTATTCGGATTTAATGACCTCAAGGGCTTCCGCGTTCTGCCGGGCATGGCTGTTAAAGTCACTGCGTCCAGCACCCGGGCGGAAGGCGCTCTGGCAACCATCACCGTTCCGCTGACGGCAGTGGTTCCGGACAATCAGGGCGGCCAGTTTGTCTGGGTGGTTGGCAGTGACAACCGGGTGAAAAAACGTTTTGTCAAAGTGGGCAACCTGAATAACAACCGCATTGAGATCAGACAACACCTGACCACCGGTGAACGGGTCATTATCGCCGGTGTCTCCAGCCTTAAAGAGGGCATGGAAGTTCGCCCATATACCGATAGCTCTGCTGAAAAAGCCACGAAAGGCTCTGGAAAAGCTGATGGCTCTTTCATCAAAAAAGCTGATGGCTCTCTTATCAGAAACGCTGATGGCTCCACCCAGAAAAGTTCTGGAGTCTGATGCATGGATATTGCACGCTACACCATCGCAAAACGTACCAGTGTCTGGGTGATTATCGCCCTGACCCTGATCGGCGGCTATATCAGCTACCTGAAACTGGGTCGCTTTGAAGACCCTGAATTCGTTATTCGTCAGGCGGTCATTAATACGCCTTATAATGGTGCCACCGCCCAGGAAGTATCCGATGAAGTCACGGACCTGATCGAAGGTGCGGTTCAATCCCTGCAGGAGCTGAAGGAAGTAAAGTCCGTCTCCAAACAGGGCATGTCCGAAGTGACCGTTGAAATCCAGCTGGAATTTGCCAAAAGCTCCGGGGATTTACAGCAGGTCTGGGACAAACTGCGGCGGAAAATCAGTGATGTTCAACGGCAACTGCCGCCCGGTGCCGGCCCATCCATCGTTAATGATGATTTCGCCGATGTTTATGCCCTCTTCTTTGCCGTAACCGGTGAAGGGTTCAGTGACCGGCAACTGCAGGATTATGTCGACACCCTGCGTCGTGAGCTGGTACTGGTGCCGGGCGTAGCCAAAACAGCCACGCTGGCCGAACAACAGGAAACCATTTTCGTCGAAATATCCAGTGAACGGATGGCCAGGTACGGCCTGTCGGCAGAGAAAGTCCTTCAGGTACTGCAAAAACAGAACCTGGTGGCCGTTGCCGGCAGTCTTGCTACTGATGCCATGCGCATTCCAGTGATTCCCTCCGCCAGCGTACACTCCTTTACTGACCTGAAAAATCTGCAGGTCGGCGTTGGTGAAAACAACGCCGTACTCCGCCTGGGCGATATTGCCGATGTGACCCGGGGATACCGGGAACCGGCCTCCATGCTGATGCGCTATAACGGCGAACGGGCCATTGGGTTTGGTATCTCCAATGTCACCGGTGGCAACGTGGTGGATATGGGCGATGCGGTCAAGGCACGGATTGCTGAACTGGAAAACCAGCGACCACTGGGCATGGAGCTGGATGTGATTTCCATGCAATCCGATTCGGTGCGTGCGTCAGTGGCCATTGCTGGGCGGAACCGTTGTGGGCATCTGTGCCTTCAGTGCCATTGGTCTGTCACCGTCGGATATGGGGGAATACGCCGGTTCACTGTTCTGGGTAATCCTCTACTCCATGCTGTTCAGCTGGGTATTTGCGGTCACAGTCACCCCAATGCTCTGCCATGACTTTATGAAAGTGAATACCAGCAAGGCGGCCCCAAAGCCAGGTCGAATGATCACGGCCTATAAAGCGCTGCTGGTATGGGTTATTAACCATCGTCTGGTAAGTTCAGTACTGCTACTGGCCACAATGGCAGTAACCATCTGGGGTGTGCAGTTTGTGCCTCCCGGCTTTATGCCTGATTCACAACGCGCACAGTTTGTGGTGGACGTCTATCTGCCACAGGGTTCCGATATCAAGCGTACCGAAGCAGTGGTTGCTGATATCGAGCAGGATGTAAAAGCTAAAGAAGGCATCACCAATATCACCAGCTTTATTGGCGGCGGCGGACTGCGCCTTATGCTGACCTATTCGCCAGAGGCGCGGAACCCAAGCTACGGTCAGCTGCTGATTGATATTGATGATTACACCCGAATTGCGCCGTTATTGAGCGAACTGCAAACAGAACTGGACACCAAATACCCCGACGCATCAATAAAAGCCTGGAAGTTTATGCTGGGCCGCGGTGGTGGCAAGAAGATCGAAGCCGGTTTCCAGAGTCCGGACAGTCAGGTGTTGCGTCAACTGGCTGAGCAGGCCAAAACAATCATGCTGAATGAACCTGACCTGATTGCGATTCAGGACGACTGGCACCAGCAGGTACCTGTCCTGCGTCCGGTATACGCAGCTGAAGAAGCGCAACGTTTCGGCCTGACCACACCGGAGATCAACCAGGCCATTACCCAGACACTGACTGGCCGAAACGTCGGGGTGTACCGTGAGGGTAATGAGCTGATTCCTATTGTGGTCCGCTCACCCGAGGATGAACGCAACCATCAACGGGCTATCGAAAATACCGAAGTGTTCAGTCAGGTGGCGCAGCGCTTTATTCCGGTGAGTCAGTTGATCGATTCAGTCGATGTCGTCTATCAGGATGCCATCTTGCGTCGTATTGACCGCGTACCTACCATTCTTGTACAGGGCGACCCGGCACCCGGTGTCCTGACGGCGGATGCATTCAACAATATCCGCAGCAAAATCGAAGCGATTGAACTGCCTCCCGGCTATCAGCTGACCTGGTATGGTGAATACAAAGCCTCAAGGGACGCTAATGAAGGACTGGTGATTTCTGCGCCTTATGGTTTTGCCGCCATGATCCTGTCGGACATCTTTATGTTCAACGCCCTGCGCCAGCCCCTGGTCATCTGGCTGACCGCACCGCTGGCACTGGTGGGCGTCACTATCGAGCTGGTAATCTTCCAGACGCCTTTCGAATTTATGGCGATACTGGGCTTTTTAAGCCTGATCGGCATGATGGTAAAGAATGCGATTGTTCTGGTGGACCAGGCGGATGTGGAAAGCAAAGGTGGGAAACCGGCGTATCATGCCATTATTGATGCCGCCCTCAGCCGTGCCCGTCCGGTGTTGCTGGGTGCCCTGACCACCATACTGGGCGTGGCTCCGCTATTGGTTGACCCATTCTTTAAAAGCATGGCAGTGACCATTATGTTTGGTCTGCTGTTTGCCACCATTCTGACCCTGGTGGTTATTCCACTGTTTTATGCCATCTTCTTCAAAGTGACTGTTGAAACGGCATAAAAGCGGATAAGAATATTCGCTCCTGCCGGGAGCGAATATTTTTTCAACCATTGGCCTGCCATTGACCTCCCCATCAACCTCATCGAAAAAATGCACTATCGTTTCATATTTCCCCGGGGTATATCTCAAAGCCGAATCAATTTTATCCGCGTAATAAGCAACACATTTTTTGTGGATCGACACGTTAGCATAACTAACCAATCGGTCAGTGATTTTTGCGAAAGCAAATGATCAAGTACTTTACGTTTCAAAATAATCAAGTCGTAAAAACGTAAAGGAATGTGTGACATGAATAACCCTCCACCCAGTGCCGGAGTGGTCCCAGTGGACTATTTCACTAATTGCCCGGTCTGTTTGGAAAAAATCTTACCTCCCGAACATCCGCAATTTGCGGGCAGACGCATCGCCCTGGTCAAGCCCTGCGGACATAAATTCCACTTTGAGTGCAATGCTCCCTGGATAGAAGAAAAACTGACATGCCCTTTCGACCGGGTAGTCATTGAGGAGGTAGTGGTAATGCTGAACCTGCCCCGAGACTGGCAGGAGATGATGGTTATTGCAGCAAAAGAGGGCAATATCGAGATCATCCAGGCCCTGCTGAACCGGGGTGCAGACGTGGATGCGAACAAAGCCGAGGGGGATACCCCCCTGGCCTGGGCTGTGGAGACAAAGCACTTTGATGCAGCTCTGCTGTTGGCCAGCAGGGGAACATCTGACCCGATCAGTCTGTTCAAACTGGGGAATCTGTTCCGCGATGGTGACAGGAACCTCCCGGCAGATCTGCACCAGGCGGAAAGCTGTTACCTGAAGGCGGCCGGGCTGGGGAGTGTCAAGGCCATGTCCTGCCTGGGCTCCATTTATCTCAAAGGTGGCAATGACTTCCCGGTAAATCTTCAGCAGGCGAAATACTGGTTAAACAAGGCTGTCAGGGGAGGGTGCCCCAGGGCCATAGCCAGCATGGGCTCTCTGTTTGTGAAAAAGATGGCAAGCGCTTTCCGTTAAGTAGCTGGCCATATGGAATCGAATATTTCTGGCTACTTGGGCTGGTACTATGCGAGGCACAACGGAGGGAGCATAGCCGTAGCCATGTGACCGGAGTTGTAACGAAGCACGACTGCATGGATGCAGGAGCTAGAGCAACGCAGGAGCAGTTGCCGGGAGTGCCAGCACAAGGAGTCAGAAATATATGATTTCATATGGTTAGCTACTTAACCCGGAAGAACTTGGAAAAAATGGGCTATACCGTTAAAGTCATGGCCCTGAATTCAGGTTTACTGGCAATCCATTTCAGGAATAAAAAACCGGTTGGCAATTCTGCCCTCCCGGAAAGGTTTTTTATGGGTAATAAAAGGCAGCTCACCGACCTTTAGCTCTTTTCCCGTCCGTCCCCGTCTCTATTGTTAAACTGATGCCAACCCGGTAGCGGTTCTGTTGGCTGAGGATCCACTGATGAACAACACCCAAATCAACTATGCCGTTCAGGACGCCATTGAGTGGTCACTGATGCACGGCATGGCGGTAAAAACCGCCAAAGATTCTGCACGACACTGTGCCTTCAGCTTTGCCCCCACCCTGATCGGGCGTGAACGCTTTGAATTGTTGAAATCCATTGTGCCATTGATGGGCAAGCTGATTCACGGTGTTTCAGAAGACCATGGTTTTCTTATGGATGCCATTGAGCCACTGTGCAGTGGCGATGTCTTTTTTGCCAGCCTGCTGGAGCTGCACCAGAACATCCACGGCAGCACCAAGCCTGCCAGACGGCTGCCCATGCTACTGATGCGCACAGACTTTATGGACGATGCAGAGTCTGGCCCGAAACTGATCGAATTTAATGGCATTGCTGCCGGTATGGGGCCTTTTGGTCAACGGGCCCATGAGCTGCACCATTATCTGCAGTATCAGTGGCCAGCGGCCTTTCAATCCTGGTCCGAGGCAGATGACCTTGAACTGATTCCAAACCATGGCATAGAACATCTGGCCAGGGGTGCAACAGCCTCTGAAGGCGGGGTCCATAGCGGTCAGGGGGCGGTGGACTCACTGGCCTGCACCCGCCCCCCCTGGCAACGCCTGTGTTTCTGACGCCCTATTGCGCTGAAGACTGGTGCTTTATTTGGTGATCGTCGTCTTTTCTCAAGGTACAAATCTTCATGCTCATCGCGGTCGTTGGAAAACACGACAGGTATCGGATCCTGCAGGTCTTTTTTTGAGTTTTTAGCGCCTGGTTATTGGATCTTTTTGGCGTTTACCCGGTCTGAGTAACCAACCCAGAAAACGTAAGTGAAAAAGTCTCTTACATGGACAGCATTCCCTCCAGTCCGGCAGAAGCCATACCCACTGAGAATGCAATCTGCCCGATATGCCACGATGATCTCTACCGACCTGAAGACCCGGAATTTGCGGGCAGGCACGTCACCATAGCCAGGCCTTGCGGACATAAATTCCACCTTAACTGCCTTACCACCTGGACCGATGATCACCTGACGTGCCCCGTGGGGCGCAGAGTCATTGAGACCGTAGAGCTGGAAATCCTCACCCTGCCCCCGGACTGGCGGCAGCAGATGATCACGGC
>NZ_JBLYNS010000027.1:0-43999 GCF_049310205.1 Endozoicomonas sp. ALC013
TCACCCAGGACGGGGAGATTATTGCCCCGTCCTTCCCACGGAACTGTATACCTATCAGCCCAGTGATGGACCGGCAGCTACCAGCGCCTTACCTTCTTCGTTATCGGTAAACTTAACAAAGTTGGTGATAAATCGATCCGCCAGGTCGTGTGCCTTACGCTCCCATTCTGCCGGGTCCTCATAGGTATCCTGAGGGTTCAGAATACTGCCATCAACGCCAGCAACACTTTGCGGTACATGCAATCCGAAGAAAGGCAGCGTTTTGGTTTCGGCCTTATCGATAGAGCCATCCAGAATGGCGTCAATGATCGCCCGGGTTGCCTTGATGGAGATGCGTTTGCCGGTACCATTCCATCCCGTATTTACCAGGTAAGCGTTAGCGCCATGGGCTTCCATCTTCTTAACCAGCTCTTCAGCATACCTGGTTGGGTGCAGTGACAAGAAGGCAGCACCGAAGCAAGAAGAGAACGTCGGTGTTGGCTCCGTGATACCACGCTCAGTGCCCGCCAGTTTCGCGGTAAAACCGGAGAGGAAGTGGTACTTGGTCTGCTCAGGGGTCAGACGGGAGACCGGCGGTAAAACACCAAAAGCATCGGCAGTCAGGAAGATCACTTTTTTGGCGTGACCAGCCTTGGAAACCGGCTTAACAATGTTATCGATATGATACAGCGGATAGGAAACCCGGGTATTTTCGGTTTTTGAGCCATCATCAAAGTCAATGTTACCCTGGACATCAACGCTTACGTTTTCCAGCAACGCGTCACGACGAATGGCGTGGAAAATCTCAGGCTCATTTTCTTCTCTCAGGTTAATGGTCTTGGCATAACAGCCGCCTTCAAAGTTGAACACGCCATCATCATCCCAGCCGTGCTCATCATCACCGATCAAGGCACGCTTGGGATCGGCAGAGAGTGTGGTTTTCCCGGTTCCGGACAGGCCAAAGAAAATGGCAGTATCACCCTGCTCACCCACATTGGCAGAACAGTGCATGGACGCTATGCCCCTGAGCGGCAGAAGGTAGTTCATAATGGAGAACATCCCTTTCTTCATTTCACCGCCATACCAGGTACCACCAATCACCTGAATCCGCTCTGTCAGGTTGAATGCCACAAAGTTTTCCGAGTTGAGACCGTGCTCCTGCCATTTCGGGTTGGTGCATTTGGCACCGTTCATGACAATAAAGTCCGGTTTAAAGCCCTGCAGCTCATCTTCGCCGGGCCGGATAAACATGTTCTTGACGAAGTGAGCCTGCCATGCCACTTCGGTCACAAAACGCACACTCAGGCGTGTTTCAGGATTAGCGCCACAAAAACCGTCAATAATGAACAGACGCTTGCCGGACAGTTGATTGGTGACCAGTGATTTAAGATCTGCCCAGACTTCTTCAGTAATTTCCTTGTTATCATTTTTACCCTGGTCTGACCACCAGATGGTATCCCGGGTTGTATCGTCTTTGACGATGTATTTGTCCTTCGGAGAACGGCCAGTGAAGATACCGGTATCCACCGACACTGCCCCCATTTCAGTAACTACCCCTTGTTCATAACCTTCCAGCTCCGGACGGGTCTCTTCCTCAAACAGCGTTTCATAAGAAGGGTTATAAACCACATCAATGACATCCTTGATTCCGACAGCAGCCAGAGCTTCCTTTACGTTTACATGGGCCATGCAAAGTTCTCCTAAGGCAATACGCTCAACTTAACGTTTTGTGTTGTTAGATTATGGTAATTTTTGTGACGTGCTATGATAGGGTATTGGATCTATTATTGAAATATAACTCTGGAATTACAGGTTATAGACCCCCTCATCACGCCTCTTGGTTAATTGAGTCTGGTAAAAACGTTAAACCTTTGTCGGCTTAAAAGTATTGCCCCGAGTCAAATTTATCATCAGTCACTGGAAGAAAATACAGACGAATACTGTCGCCTTTTACTCTGACTGGCCAGAAATTCAATGGAATTTCTGACCGGATCGGAAGGAGAGAAATCAGAAAACTTCAGTGAAGTTGTGGTTTTTCGTTAAAGATTGAATCGATGTCATCTTTACCAAAAACATATTGGTGATTGCAGAACTGGCAGTCCATCGCCACCTGACCTTCTTCTTCAATAATTGACTCAATTTCTTTGCGATCCAGAGTGCTGATGATTTTTGCACTTCTTTCCTGAGAACAGGTGCAGACGAAACGAACAGGCTCCTTGTCAAAAATACGGACCGTTTCTTCATGAAACAGTCTGACCAGCAGTGTTTCATGATCCAGCTCCAGCAGCTCAGCATCTTGAGTGGTTTCGGCAAGAGCCGTCATGCGCTTCCAGGATTCAGCGCGAACGTCCTCGGAAAGCTCCACACTGGCAGGCAGAGCCTGCAACAGAAAACCGCCACAGGTTTGGCCATCACAGGCCAGCCACAGGCGGGTCTGCAACTGTACAGATTGAGTAAAATAGTCTTCAAGACTGGCTGACAGCGTTTCCTTTTCCAGGGGAACAATGCCCTGGTAACGCTTACCTTTGACCGGGTCCACGGTAATCAACAGGCTTGCCTTGCCCAGAAGCTCCTGAAGCGTTCCCTCAGAAAGATCATCCTTGAATTGTGCAACCGCTCTGAACGACCGCTGGTCGGTACATTCCACCATAAGCAAAGTCAATGGCCCGTCACCTCTGGCCTGAAGGGTAAGCAGCCCCTCAAATTTCAGTGTTGTACTCAACAGAAGGGCAGAGGCCACCAACTCCCCCAGCAGGCGTCTGACCACCTCGGGATAATTATGGGCAGCCAGGGCATCAACATAACTGTGGTTAAGGGAAACAATTTCACCGCGAATATCGGTATTTTCAAAGATAAAGCGTTGTACTGCATTATCAGTTCTGCTCATGAGCAACATTCCGTTTCGGGCTTATCAGAAAACTGACGACAGCATAATAAGATGTTAACCAACTACTTAACTACCGACCAAGCACAGGCAAGCCACTGATTTACTAAAACACATAAAATTGGAAGCGGCGTATTATATTACGATTCAGACAAAAACACTTCGCCCTGTTTATAGCTTCTCTTTCTAAATCGTTGTTTGGGTATAATCCAGGGAGGCCAGCTTGAGCTGGGAAAGGGCATATCAGAAAGGTCAGGTGCTTAATAACACAGTATCTACATCACCCCATTTCACACCTTCCAAGCCAAAGATGAAGCATGGGCAGCTGATCCAGCCCAAACGCCATAGGTGTCGACACTCGCAATAATCCTCCTGTAGAAGGCTGACCGATTAGAAAATACGACGTTTTCTAACCATCCAGATGCCAGCTTTTCGGGATAGAAAATTCCACATTTTCCAGTAGCCTGCCCACCGCCGCCAGAACACGGTAACGGGCATAGGTTTCCTGATAGATGGCGGACGTTAAACTGTTGCTTGACTGAAATAATTCATTTTCGCTGTCCAGCAAGTCCAGCAGTGTCCGCTTACCAATGTTAAATTGCTCCCGGTATGCCGCAACCGTATCCCGGCTGGCATCTTCATGAAGCAATAAATACTCACGTTGTGCGCCAATAAACTGCAGAGCCGCCCAGCTGATACGCATTGTTTCTTCGACATTTCTCATGACCCTGGCTTTCTCGGAGCGCCGCTCTTCTGCCTGATGGGCACTCTCCAGCAAGCGAGCCTGATCACCGCCGCCACGGAATAAGTTGTAGCGAAGCCGAACCATGGCGACCGTATCACCATAATCACCCAGCTGGCCATCGGCATTGCGCCTCCAGCTTTGGTCTAACTCAGCATCCAGTGATGGCAGATAACTGCTTTTACGGGAAGAGTATGCGTGTTCCGATGATTCAACATCCATTTCAGCCGCTTTGACATTGGGGTGATCCTGCCTGCTGTTTTTAATGGCATTTTGCAAATCTTCTGGCAAATCAAGATGTGCAAAGCCGGGAAACTCCAAATCACCGGGACTGTGCCCGACCAGGGCACGGTACTCACTTTCAGCATCCATCAGATTATTTCTGGCACTGATGAGATTGGCATTTGCTCTTGCCCGCCGCCCCTCTACCTGAATCAAATCAGAGCTTCGGGCCACCCCCTGACGGGCACGACGCTCAATCTGATCAAAAATTTCGTGATGAATGTCCAGGTTTTCTTCTGCCAGTTCCACCAGGTCACGACGCTCAAGCACTTTGAGATAGACATTGATAACCTGCAGCGCCAGATCTTCCAGTGTAGAGTAGAGTCGCCAGTGCTCCGCCTCAGCACCTTTACGGGCACCCTTCACGTTGTACCAGGTATTAAAACCGGCAAAGAGGTTCTGTTTCAGAGAAAATGAAGCTTCCTTGCGGGTGAGCTTGTCCCCATCGGTATCTGGACTGGTATCCTTTTGCTGTCTGCCGATACCGGCCGCAAGATCAATCGTTGGCCAGAAATCGGCAGCGACAGCATCGATATTTTTTCTCTCAGCCTTTAGACGGCTAAGAGCGACTTTTGCCTGAGGGTTTGAACGCAGAGCCTGGCCCAGTGCTTCTTCCAGAGATTCAGCTGAGACGTCAGCATTCCATCCAAGCAGGCCAGAAAACACGCTGATCAGCAGAAATTGAAAACGGTTCATGGAGGTCCCTGTCTCTTTCGCACGGAGATTTATTATCTAGATACATCGCCATGAACCGTCGGGACTTTACAGTTGGTTGGAAAAATCGTGACTTGTAACCATTACGTTTCTGGTCAGCAATGACCAACTTATGATAAAAAAGGATATTAAACGGTCCAGATATCCGGTTAAAACAGAATTAAGCCATTGGGAACGGACCAACAAGAAAAGAATGGCAGCGAACCATTGTCGCTTCTTCTGCGGATTGCCAGGGGTAAAACATGCAAGGTAGCGGAACAGACCTCAAGGTCATGATCATCGATGACAGCAAGACGATTCGTCGTACAGCTGAAACACTTCTGACCAAGGCGGGTTGCCAGGTGGTTACCGCCACCGATGGCTTTGACGCCTTGGCAAAAATCGCCGAGTCCGAACCGGACATCATCTTTGTCGATATCATGATGCCTCGTCTGGACGGCTATCAAACCTGTGCGCTGATTAAAAATAACAACGCATTTAAACAGATTCCCGTCATCATGCTCTCCAGTAAGGACGGTCTCTTCGACCGTGCCAGAGGACGAATTGCCGGTTCAGATTACTACCTGACCAAGCCATTCAGCCGTGATGAACTGTTCACAACGATTCGGGAACACTGCCCTGACTATGCTCTGGCCGTTTAAACGTACGTGAATGGGAAACCCCTGACGACGTCTCTGTCAATGAGACCCGGAAGGGTTCAGAAAATAAATAAAAGCAAGTAACCAAGTTTGGTGCGGCCCTTATTCAGGCCAAAACACCCGGGGGATTTATGGCTAAGGTATTAATTGTTGACGACTCACCAACCGAACTGTACCAGCTGAGCGCAATGCTCGAGAAACATGGTCATACCGTAATGACGGCTGACAACGGTGCCGATGGTGTCGCCCTCTGCCGGGCAGAGCAGCCTGATGCGGTATTAATGGATATCGTCATGCCGGGCCTGAACGGCTTTCAAGCCACCCGACAACTCTCTAAAGATGGTAGCACTGGACACATTCCGGTCATTATTGTCACCACCAAAGATCAGGAAACGGATCGCGTCTGGGGCATGCGACAGGGAGCCAGAAACTATCTGACCAAGCCCATTAAGGAAACCCTGCTTCTGGAAACGCTGAACGAAGTCCTGAGTGATGCTGCGGCCTGAATCAGGCCCGGCTACTCCGAAAAACCCTTTCGGACACGAGGGCTATCCCGCATTCGTCACGGTCAATTGTCAAGGGAACAATGAAGGAAAGGAGTACTATGAGCAACTCCAGTCATCCGTTCGACTATCTGGAGACACTTGAGCAAAGTGCTTCCCTGTACAGTGCTCAAATCCCGATAGAGCAAACTGATCTGAGCTACTGGAAGGGTGTCAGCTTTGTGCTGGACGGCCAGCATTATATGGTTCAGGTTGGTTCAATATCTGAGATTCTTCCCGTTCCCCAGACAACGCCATTGCCCGGTGTGCAACGATGGGTCAGGGGATTAGCGAATGTCCGGGGACGTCTGATACCCGTCGTCAGCCTGGGCGACTTTCTGAAAAGTAACCAGGCCAGTTATGTTTCCAGTCAACCCAATCACAACAACCGGATACTTGTTATCGAGAAGAAAGACATTTCCGTTGGCCTTATCGTTGATGAAGTAAAAGGTATGCAGCAGTTTACCGTCGGCAGCCACGCAGATGAGATACCGGCATCCATTCCGGAAAATATTCATCCATTTACCCAGGGCTCCTATGTCAAAGATCAACGCTATGTCGTATTCAGTGTTGAGGGACTCGTTACCAACGAGCGTTTTCTAAAAGCCGCCAGCGAATAAACAGGATTTTGATTTCACGTCAGAAATCGGGGAATAAACCATGAAAGGCAATCAAGCGAATACGGGACAGGGAAGCAAGGCTAACAGAGCCACGATCGCTTCGATCACCATGCTGGTGCTGTCCCTGTCAGTAATGACAGGTGCATTTATCTATAATGACCAGCAGTCCCAGCTGCTGCACACCCATGAAACCAATGCCAGTGAGCTTCGGGTCCTTTCCCAGCAGATTGCCAAAAACGCCTCAGAAGCGGCCTCCGGTAAAGAAGAAGCCTTTCCGCTGCTGAAAGAAGCAACAGCGATGTTTGGCCAATATATTGATGAGCTGAACCGTGCCAGCCTTTCTGTTATTCCCTTTATTGACACATCCAGCAGTGCTACTGCCCAGCAAATTGAAGCCCTGGATTCTTCATGGTCTGAAATGAAGGTAGAAGCCGACAGTATTCTTGCGGCACAAGACACCGTACTGTCTCTGCATGAAGTTGCTACCACACTGAGTGAAACCATTCCCCAACTGCAAATTGAATACGACGAGGTGGTAGAAATCCTTCTGGATAATAATGCGCCCTCTGACCAGATTGCCATGGCTCAGCGCCAGCCCTGGCTGGCAGAGCGTATTATCCGGAGTGTTGCCAAGGTTCTGGAAGGTGGCGAAGACTCCATCATGGCGGCTGACAGCTTTGGCCGTGATGCCAAGCTCTTCGGTCGGGTACTGCAGGGTATGCTGGAAGGTAACCTTGCCATGCGCATCAGTCAGGTGACCGATGATGAGGCCGTTGACCGTCTTATGGAGATCTCTGACCTGTTTGAATTCGTCGATGGCAGTGTTGATGAGATTCTGGAAACCTCTCCTGAGCTGTTCCAGGTACGCGCCGCCTCCGACACTATCTTCACCGATTCACAACAACTGCTGCAGCAAACATCGGTGCTGGCAGATACCCTGTCCACGTCCACTATTGAACAGAAGGCACTGGAGCTGGCCATCATGGCTTCCGGAGGCCTTTCCCTGCTGTTTATCCTGCTCACCGCCATGTCCATCATTATGGATACCCGCCGTCGTCTGGAAGAAACCAAAACCCAGAGCGAGGCGACCAGAGCCCAGAACGCTGCTAACCAGCAGGCCATTCTGCGACTTCTGGATGAAATGGCGGATCTGGCAGACGGTGACTTGACGGTTAAAGCCAGTGTTACCGAAGACTTTACCGGGGCCATTGCCGACTCCATTAACTTCTCCATTGAACAACTGCGCGCCCTGGTTAACACCATCAACCAGACGGCCGTCAAGGTTGACGCAGCCGCCCAGGAAACACAGGCAACCGCCCGACTGCTGGCCGAAGCTTCCGACCACCAGGCCCAGGAAATCGGCGCTACAACCCAGTCCGTGAACCAGATGGCCGAGTCCATTGATAAAGTCTCCAGCGGAGCCTCCGACTCCGCAGATGTGGCCGAGCGCTCGGTACAGATCGCGGCTAACGGTGGGTTGGTGGTACGAAATACCATCGATGGCATGACCACTATCCGTGAACAGATTCAGGATACCTCCAAGCGTATTAAACGACTGGGTGAGTCCTCTCAGGAAATCGGTGACATTATCTCACTGATCAACGAGATCGCCGACCAGACCAACATTCTGTCCCTGAATGCCGCTATCCAGGCATCCATGGCCGGTGAGGCAGGCCGGGGCTTTGCCGTGGTTGCCGACGAGGTGCAACGTCTGGCAGAACGGGTATCGGCAGCCACCAAACAGGTCGAAGCGCTGGTATCAACCATCCAGACTGACACCAACGAAGCGGTCATTTCCATGGAACAGACCACCTCTGAAGTGGTACACGGAGCCCGTCTGGCGCAGGATGCCGGTGTGGCACTGGAAGAGATCGAGCAGGTGTCCAACAGCCTGTCAGGCCTGATTCGGAACATTTCTGAAACCGCAAAAGTCCAGGCACAGTCAGCCTCACAGATCTCCAGCCGCATGGTGGCCATCCGGGATATTTCGATTCAAACCTCCTCAGGTACCAAGGCAACCGCTCAATCCATCGGTGATCTGGCCGGTATGGCCATGGAGATGCGTCAGTCGGTTACGGGTTTCAAACTGCCTGAAACCTCAGAGTCCTGACACTGACTCTGCAAGAGACGAGAGTATGACAACAAGCATAATGCCCGCCGCTCGGGCGCTCTTGTTAAACAGAGCGTTAAAAAGAGCGCATACGACAGCGGGAATGGTAGCTGGAAACGGGAGCCAGGCATGGTCGAACAGCGTGAATACATAGGTCTGGACTGGGTTATCGGAGAGATTGAAGGCACCCTCACTGAAGCCCGTCAGGACCTTGAACAGTATGCTGATTCCACAGATGAGGCTGTGTTTCTGGAGAATTGTCGTACCAAAATCCAGCAAATTCACAGCACGCTGAAGATATTGAAACAGAAGGGAGCCCGGTTACTGACCCGGGAAATTCTGCTGTTATTAGATAGCCTGAATGAGACTCCGGCGAATAACAATCAGCAACGGCTGGTGGTACTGATGCAGGCGATGCTTCAGCTGCCAGGCTATCTTGTCCATACCTCCAGATCTGGCAGGGATACCCCCAGCCTGCTGAAGCAACTGCTCAATGAAATGCGCCAATTACGCGGGCAGCGGGCGCTGTCTGATATTGATTTTTTTGCACCGGCCATCGTTCACACCATTGCACCAATCCCGGAAGCACAGCTGAACAAGCTGCTGGCCAGCGGCTTTGCGGTTCTGGTACGGAAAATACGGCAGAAATATCAGCTGTGTCTTGCCGGCATTCTCAGGGACAGCCAGCGGGACCAGCAACTGACGGTCATCAGTAAAATATTTGCCAAGCTGCAAAACCTTTGCTGGGACTCGCCAATATCCCCGCTATGGGATGCCTGCACCGCATTCTCCGAGGGCCTCAAGGAAGGCTCTATTGCCATAGACAGTCACGCCATAAGAATCCTTCGTGAAATGGACAATCAGTTCAAGTGTCTGGCCAGTGAGGAAGCCAAACGCCTGAACACCCCGCCCTCGGAAGAGATACTGAGAGGGATTCTTTATCGGATCGCCAAAGCAAACAGTGATCATGCGCTTATCCTCTCTCTGAAGCGACGATACTCTCTGGACCAGGCCCTGGAGGCAGAGCCGCAGGATGCCAGGCTGCTCAACATTGATGCAGCAACATCGGTGGTGAAAGCCATCAAGGAAGAGCTCACTCATATCAAAGACGCTCTGGATCTCTACCTGCTGAACCCCGGGGACAATCAATCCAGGCTTCGGGATCAACTGGCCACCTGCCAGCAAATCTCTGACACATTAGGCATGCTTGGCCTCGAATCGTTGCAGAAAATCATGCACAGAGAGCATCAACATCTGCAGATGATTCTTACTGGTGACCACTCACCCGAAAAAGTGAACGACACCCTGATCAATACGGCGGCCCGGTTGCTTGAAGTGGAGTCCGGACTGAACCAGTTCATGGGCCTCAACCGATCGGTAACCGGCCAGAGTTCTGTATCAGCACAGATAAACGATATTCACCAGAAAGTAATTTATGAAGCCCGGAACAACCTGAAAGAGGCCAAAGGCGCTGTGGAGGGCTATCTGGGCAGTGATTATAATCCGGAGTTCCTGGTCAAGTTATTACCCCTGATGAAAAGCATCCAGGGCAGTCTTGCCATGATTCCTCTGGACCGTGTTGCTGAGTTAATCAGTCGCTGTTCAAGGCATATTCAACAGCAATGGCTGGACAAAAACCTCAAGCCCGGCCTCGATGAGCTGGATGCAATGGCCGATAGTTTGTCCAGCATTGAATACTATCTGGAACAGTTGAGTGGTGGGGCTTCTGCCTACGTCGAAAAAACGCTGGATATTACCCGGAAAAGTATTGATCGGCTTGAGTCATTCGTTACCGTCACAAAAGCAGAACCTGCGGTGCCAGCCATTTCATCCACCCCGAAACCTGAAGCCAAAGCTAACCCGTTCGCTGCCCACCTGCTTTCCGATGAAGAGAGAGCGGCCCAGGAGGAACAAGCGGCTGACAATGACGTTATTGAGTTTCACTATGAAAAGCCTCTGCCGTCAGCTACCGGAGCGGTTGCTGCCAGTGAAAAAGAAGCAGACTACGGCCCAACCATAGAGTTCTCAACCGACAGTCTGAGCCCCTCCCAGGCAGTTACCGGGAAACAGGACACGACCGACTCCAACTCGATCAATATAGTCCACAGGGAGAACCTGATTCCGGCAGCGGCGTCTATTGAAAGCCCGCTAACAGTGAGTGATGAGCTGGCACAGACGATTGATTTTTCGGCGAATGAAGAAAATCTGTCGGACCTGGAAAGCGGCTCTTCTGAAGAAACGTTCTCACTTTCTGAGGTTTTGACCTCTTCACCAGATAGTACCTTAACCACATATAACACCCCGGGCAGCGATGACATCACCGGGGATCTGACACCGTCACACCACTCTTCCCCAAAGGACACTCTCTCTAAAGAAGACACGCTCTCTAAAGAAGACACCTTCAGCCTGTCAATGGATGAAGATGATGACGACGACCTCCATGAAGTTTTCGTCGAAGAAGCGACAGAAGTTCAGCAACAGCTCAAAGCGCTACTGCCACAATGGCGCAGTAATATCCATGATGCAGCCACCACCAATGAGATCAGAAGAGCCTTTCATACATTAAAGGGCAGCGGCCGCATGATCGGTGCTGACGTTATCGGTGAGCTGGCATGGTCATTGGAAAACATGCTGAACAACGTGGTCAAAGGCACGATTAAAGCGTCTGAGCCAATAGCTGAGTTACTCCATGAAGTCATCGCTATGCTGCCTGAACTGGTGAATGATTTTGCCAGGGACAGTCAACAGCTAACACCGGAAGTTCTGCTGTGCATGGAAAAAGCAGATGCCCTGGGGAAAGGAAACCACTTTGTCGTTGATAGTGAGGAGCTGGTAGAGCCTGAGCAGCAAGAACCGGCCATGATGTTTGGCAACATTATCGAGGACAATGCCGAAGAAGCCCTGCATAGCGACGTTGATGAGCTGGATAATGAACTGACAGAGCCTCCGAAAACTGAGGCAATCAGTAACGTTGCAATTGAAGAGCAAACCGTTGAGCTGGATAGCGGGTATGACCAACAGTTACTGGCCATTTTTGATACAGAAGCCAGAAGCCATCTCAGTGTCGTCAAAGAGTTCATCGCCAGTAGCTATCAAATGGGTGGCGATATCCAGATTACAGATTCTGTCCAGCGGGCACTGCACACCCTGAAAGGCAGTGCCTTTATGGCAGAGATTACCCCCCTTGCCGAGCTGGTTGCCGCTATTGAAAAGACCATCAAGGAATTCCGGGCACACCTGGTGCCTGCTGATAGCCAAGTCATCAGCATGCTTGAACAAGGGGTAGACCTGATTGAGGATGCACTGCAACAATTGCAAACCAACTCCCACCCTCTGGAACTAAAAGTTGATAGCTTTCTTAACTGGCTTGGTGCGCTTCATAACCAACTACTCAGCAACAGCTTGCATGATGAGTCTGCCCCGGAGCCTGCACCAGTAAAGCAGCCAACAGGCCAACAGGCAGCACTTTTCCTGGCCAGCGACCTTGACCTGTTACTGGATGCCAGCAGCCATCTGAAATCATGGGTTAACGGCACGCCCCACGAGGAGCTTGACCGGTTCAAGTTTGAACTGAAAGTGCTTGCTGAGAATGCCAATGAAGCAGGTTTGTCGGCTATCACAGAGCTCTGTGATGTGTTACATGATGTCTGCACTTATCTGGAGACCCATGAGACCCGCCTTCCCCAACAGTTACTGCCGCCATTTACAGACGGCTTCGAAGCCCTGGTTGAAATGATGAACCAGGTGGCTTCACAGCAAACGCCGGAACCCCCACACGCAATTTTCAGCGCTCTGCGTGAAGCACTGGAGTCTTTGCTGTTTGAGCAGGCATTAAGTCAGGCAGACCCAGACCTGACGTTCGAAGAAGACCTCGAGGATCATGACTTTGATGCCCTGCTTGATTTTGATGTCGAAACAGAGGCAGCAGAAGACATCGACTTATCGTTCACTGAAGATAATCGTTTCAAACCGATAGCCCAGCCGTCCTGGAGTGCTTCAGTCACGGCAGAAGGCACCTCTTTTGCTCCGTACAGCAATGGGTCAGAGCCCGAGCCGGAGTTGCATAAGCTGTTTATCGAGGAGGCTTATGAGCTGCTCGAAGACTCAGCCCAGTCTCTGGAAACATGGCTGGGCAATACCAGCGATTTACAACCGGTTCATGAGCTTCAACGATGCCTGCACACCCTGAAAGGGGGAGCAATGATGGCAGAACTTCATGAGCTTGGAGAACTGAGCCATGGGCTGGAAGATATCTATGAATCCATTGCCAATGGCAGCTGTGAGCCTGAAATCGCCCCTCTGGCGCTGATTCAGAAAACTCACGACACCATAGAGACAACACTGAAAAACCCTGGCAACGGGCAGCCATCCCCTGACGTACAGCGCATGCTGGAAGAGCTCAGGCAATGGCAGCATAGACTGAACACCAGCCACTCAACCGCTGAAGAGCCTGACACTCTTCCTGACTACCTGGGGCAGGCTGCGCCAGCCAAACCTCTCGCCGGGACCTTTGATGAAGATACATGGGTCAATAACCTGTCAGAACTGCCAGCACCTGAACTACCGAAGCCGATGCCCGGTCAGGTACCGGAACCCGTTTCTACCATCCGGGTAGTGCCCCAGACCACTGCCGATGGGTCAGAGACAACGCTTCAGTCATCACTCAGTGAAATGGTCCGCATTCCCCCGGAACTTCTGGAAACCCTGATCAATCTTGCCGGGGAAACCAGCATCAGCCGCTCCCGCATTGAGCAGCAGACGACAGATGCCTCCAGAACCCTGGAAGAGATGAATCGAACCATTCTGCGGGTTCGGGAACAGTTGCGGCGACTCGATATCGAAACGCAGAGCCAGATCATCTCCCGGCACCAGGGCGATCTTGGTGATAACCCTGATTTTGATCCACTGGAAATGGACCAGTACTCAGAACTGTCACAGCTCTCTCACTCACTGGTGGAGTCCGCCTCTGACCTTATGGATCTGCGGGAGGCCCTGCAGGAAAAATCCCGGGATACAGAAACGCTGCTCCAGCAACAGTCCAGAACCCAGATTGAGCTCCAGGAGCAGCTGATGAAAGCCCGGATGGTATCGTTCAGCCGACTGGTTCCCAGGCTGCGCAAGATTGTCCGTCAGGTGTCTGATGACCTGAACAAGCCCGTCAAGCTTGTGGTCAGTAATGCTGAAGGTGAGATGGACCGAACCATGCTTGAGCGCATGCTTGCTCCGCTGGGTCACATGCTCCGAAATGCCATTGGTCACGGCATCGAAGATTCATCGGCAGAAAGACAGAATTCAGGCAAACCTGAAGTGGGCCAGATTGCCTTATCGATCCGACGCGATGGTGCCGACGTGGTGGTTGAGTTGTCCGACGATGGTCGTGGCATCGATATTGAAGCCGTAAAAGCCAAAGCGATTGAACAGCAACTGATCAGTCCTGACGAACCGGTAACGGATCAGGAAGCCATCGAACTGATCATGAAGTCCGGATTCAGTACCGCAAGCGAGGTGACCCACCTTTCTGGCCGCGGTGTCGGGATGGATGTTGTGAATAACTCGGTTCGCCAAATGGGCGGCAGTATACAGGTTAAGTCTGAGGCCGGGCTCGGCACACAATTCTCTCTCAGATTGCCATTTACCCTGTCCATTAACCGGGCGTTGATGGTGGAAGTAGGCAGCAGCCTGTACGCACTGCCGATGCATGCCATTGATGGCATCTCCATGGTGTCAGCAAGCATGCTGGCCGATTGCTACCAAAACAGAGCGCCACTCATCTATGGCAATGGTACCGAGCACCAGCTGATCTACATGGGCGCTCTTCTCGGTACTGGCAGCCCCAAAATAAGTGACGGCCAGTGTCCGGTCGTCATGGTGCAAAGAGGCAGTGAGAATATAGCGGTTCAGGTTGATGCTATCGTGGGTAGCCGGGAAATCATTACCAAGAGTCTGGGCATTCAGTTCTCCGGTCTTGCCGGGGTAAACGGTGCCACCATTCTTGGTGATGGTCGGGTTGTGGTCATCCTTGATCCGGCGGCACTTTACCGCAAACATCAGCTGGTCATTCAGGAAGCCAAACCTGACGCCGTGGAAAGGCATGAACCGGACAGCAGTGATCAGGCCATGAGAGTGCTGGTGGTGGATGACTCGGTGACCGTAAGAAAAGTCACCAGTCGTCTGCTAACCCGTCAGGGATACGAGGTGATCTCGGCACGGGATGGTGTGGAAGCCATGACCCGTCTCGCTGAACAGAAGCCAGACATTATGCTGCTGGATATCGAAATGCCCCGTATGGATGGTTTTGAGGTGGCCAGCGCGGTCAGGAATGACCCTGGGCTTCAAGACCTGCCGATTATCATGATCACCTCCAGAACCGGTGAGAAACATCGCCACCGGGCCTTAAGCCTGGGTGTCAATGAGTACATAGGCAAGCCTTTCCAGGAAGGGCCATTACTCGAAGCGATTGAAAAACTGATTGAAGTTGAGACAGCGTGATAACAGGGCTTCCCGGGAAGCCCTGCCCTTCACAACAACCGCACAGTAGCAGAAAGAAGAGGAAACCATGTCCCACAAGCCCATTTCGTCCGTGCTGATCCCCATGCAGCAGCGCCCCCTGCTGATACCTTCAGTATGCATCGCCGGTATTCAGGACTACAGTCGGCCGGAAGCCAATTACCCGGAAACCGAATGGCTGCTGGGTGATCTTGACTGGCGGGGCACAAAGATCCCGGTGGTTTCCTTTGAAAGACTGAACCAGGGACGATTTGCCGAGTTCTCTGCCACCAATCGTATTGCCATTATGCATCGCACCAGCAAAAACGATAGCCTGCCATTCTATGCCATGGTGGTGCAGGGGATTCCACAGCCATTAACACTGGTACGGGAAGAAGTACGGAATTCAGCCGAGGAAAAAGGCCCCATGGAGAAATATCGGATTATTATGAGAGACGTTCCTGCTTCAATTCCGGATCTTTCTCTTGTGGAACAGAAATTGACATCCTCCAGCGATTTAGCTGGTGGAGGTTGTTAATGAAACGAAAAAGCCAAACCATTACCTATTTGCCCGTTACTTATCCACAATTTGGTGACGAAAACTGTTCGCAATTTGATAGTAAGGCCATTCGTTTAATAATCAGTTCCCCGGTCCTGTAACTTATCTACCGAACTGCATCACGAACGTTGAGATAAAGGCGGACAGGATCAAAAGTTCTTTTTAACCGATTTAAAACACCAGATGTTAGTGATGTTTTTGCTATAAAATTCAAATTGCTATCTTTTATAGTGGTTTTGTATATCTGAAATAATTCAGATCCCAAATTGGCTTCCTGCTTGATTGTTGCACCATACCATTTTGGTGCCAACAACCTGTGCTTCACGCTAACGTTAAGTTTTGCTTCCAGAACCTGTTGGCAAAAAGCTTCCGTACTGTGAGCTTTGCCTTTAAGAAAAGCACTGTAGAGACCCGGCCTCAATGGCCATTCAACTTGATTAGCTGTTATCAGATTCTCTTTGATATGAACGCTGAGATTACTGGCTAAAACTAATTTACAAAAAACCTTAACACACTCACTGTGGTTTTTTTCCATGGCTTCGTGCAAAGCGGGCGCTCGATAATCTGGCCCGTCTAACCCTTCAATAGGAGATAAATCAATAGCCATTAGCTGTTCTTCTTTCCAGCAATCAGAGTTATTTGTTGATAGTATCCATTCGCAATAGGTGCGGGCAAGGTCAGCTTGGCCATTTCTCATAGCCAGAAGAAGACCTGGCGTGTTGTTTAAAAGGGCTTGGGGTGCCAACAGTTTCTGCTTCATTTCAACGTTCAGGTTACTGCATTGTACCTGATCGAGAAAGGCACTGATGCAGTCGGTATGACCTTTTTTGAGCGCTATGTAGAGACCGGGAATACCAGCAGGGTTTTTGGCTTCCAGCAGTGTTTGCTTTACCCACTCATCGCGGGGGCTGCCCAGTATTTGCTGACAATACTGGATGACAAGTTGAGCATTGCCAGCCTGGAAAGCATCAAACAGACGGGAAGAAGCCTCACAATCACTATTGTTGAGCACGGGCAAAGACTGATTCTTGCCAACTGACTGATTGGTTAATGCCACTGCATTTGCAAACGGGCCATTTACCGCAGTATTACTACCATTAGCTGAAGGACTCACTTCGGCTATCCCGATCTGAGGTGCAGTACCTTCAGGCACAATTGCCACTTTATTGGTAATTAATCTGCTGACATTTTTCTGGTCCAACCGGGGAAAACCCGGTTCACCCAGCTGAGGTTTGAATAATTCAGTTTGATTAACAAAAGCTCTGGTAATTTTGTCGGTTTGGATTTGCGTTACTTCATACAAACCCTGGAAAACATGACTGGCAGATGTATCATCCGGACGTGGGCTTTCAGGATTATAATTAATACCTGCACTGGGATTATTGTCATTATTAACTGCAAACATACAAATTATTTCTCTAACTGGTTATGGCGATTCAGGCAATCCTGTGCATGAATAAATTATCATAGTGCAATATTTATTCTTCGCAAACGATTCAATAATCCCAAAAATTTTCAGGTGGTTTTTAATTCAACAGTTAATATTCCTTCTGTTTTAAATCGGATGCTTTTTCGGCAACGTGTGTTTAAACCGTCATGGTTGCTGGCGGGATTCCCGCAGCCAGTGCTTCTCATACCGCAGACATGAACTGGAGCAGGACTGGCTGGTAGATGGTCTATTCACCGCAAAGCAATATAACGACCATGGTCAACCAGTCCATCGGTCATCTTAACGGTGCCATCCTTTGCCACAACAACGGCTTCGATAAATGCCTGTTGACATAAATAGTGCAACGCATCATCCGCCGAGGATAAAAAGCCGGCAGTACTCCAGATTTCACCATCAACGGAGTGTTTGGAAATAATGGTCAGACTGGCAATATCCGTGGCAATGGGCATACCGGTTTGTGCATCCAGCAGATGGTGGTAACGCTGACCATTGACATCAAAATAGCGTTCGTTGATGCCAGAGGTGACCATGGAAGCATCGTTCAGTGGCAGCGCACGAATAATGGCACCCCGCTCTGCCAGAGGGTTTTGAATACCCACATTCCAGGCCCGGTTGGCATTGGTGGGGGAGTGACCGATGGTGACCACATTGCCCCCAAGACTGATAAAGCCATGGTCAACACCGGCGTTGACCAGCGCTTGTTTGACCTGATCGGCAAAATAGCCTTTCGCGATGGCCCCCAGGTCGATCTCCATACCGGGTTGACGCAAAAATACCGTTCTCTCCTGCTCGTTCAGGACAATGTTATCGGGATCAACCAACGCCAACCGTGCCGATATCTCCGCCGCTGAGGGCAGTCTGGCATCCCGAAAGCCGATGCGCCAGAGCTTGACCAGAGGGCCAATAGCAATATTGAAGGGATTGTGCCTGTCCTTACTTACCGCCTTGGCGACGTTGATCAGGTGAAAAAGATCAGACTCAACCGCGATGGGTGCGATACCCGCATTTTGGTTGATCGCCATCAGCTCACTATCTGGTTGATTGACAGCAGGCTGATTGACCGTGAACCGCTGGGCGTATTGGGAAAGTTGGTGATAGGCCGCTTTGAGCAGCTGCTCACCATTTTGATGATAAACGACCAGATCAATCAATGTTCCCATCATCTGGAATCTGGTCTGGTACTTTTGCATGAAATAGTTCGCTGCTAAAAAGCCCGCCCCGCCACTTGGCAGGGCAGGCTTTTGGTTGTCGCCGCTACACCTTAAACAAGGTCCGCCGCACTTTCACCAGCAATACGGCCAAACGTGAAGATATCGATCAGGGCGTTACCACCCAGACGGTTACCGGCATGGATACCGCCAGTGACTTCACCCGCTGCGTACAGGCCAGGAATAACGTTACCATCCTTACCAATCACTCGTGTGCTGGTATCGATCTTCAAGCCACCCATGGTGTGGTGAATAGAAGGCTGACGTGGTGTGGCGTAGAACGGTCCGTGCTCCACCTTCAAGCCGAACGCACTCTTGTTGAATTCAGGATCGTGGCCCTGCTCAACACATGTGTTGTACTGCTTGATGGTTTGCACAAATTCCGCCTGTGGCACACCAATCTTGTCGGCCAGTTCTTCCAGCGTATCCGCTTCCAGGATGATGCCTTCGCTGATTTCACGGGCGATGGTTTCATCGGAGGTGTTGGCCGCTGTTTTGCGAATCTCGGCATCGGCAATCATGTAAACAGTACCACCGTTGTCGAAGAAAGAGTCGGCCAACTTGTCACGGGTACCGCACTCATCAACAAAACGCTTGCCCTTCTGGTTAACGAAGACAAAGTTCTCCGGTGGTACAATCAGGCCAGTCAGCAGAGCACCGGACTTCGGATCACCGATTGGCATCAGCTGGGCAAAGCCCATTCCCACCAGCTCGGCACCGACTTTTTCACCCATTTCGATACCATCACCCACCAGCGCAGGGGAGTTGGTGGTTTTGATATCGTCAGCAATATTTTTCCAATAGGTGTTGTACTTCTTGATCATCTGGGTATTGGCACCAAAGCCGCCAGAAGTCATGACCAAACCGTGGCTCGCTTTTACAATCAGATCATTACCGTTGGCCTGGATCGCCTTGACACCCACAACCTTGCCATCTTCAACGATCAGGTCAGTAGCCCGGGTATCGGTGATGATGCGACCATTCTGTTCCAGAATGCGCTTTTGCAGCTTATCAACAAACTCAACACCTTTTGGACGCTTTGGCTTGTGGGCACGACGCCACAGGGCACCAACAGCGATATCCACCAGGCCACGCTCAAACTCGATGCCTTTCTCGCTCAGCCAGTCAATGGACTCCATGGAGCGGGAAGTCAGCTGCTTGACCAGATCGTATTGACCATAGATGGTTTCGCCATTCAGGTCGGTACGCTTACCGCCCAGGTAGGTCTGGATGCGGTGCAGTTCAACCGAGTCGAACAGGTATTTGTTGCCATGGTCGTGCTGGTTGAAGTAATCATCCAACTGTGACTTCAGGGTACGGAAATCGTCCAGATATTCGCCGACGAACTCAGACTCTGGCGTCTCAGCCAGGGCCATCAGGGTCTCTTTTTCACCCGCCAGTGCCGCGAAATCAACCTGCCACGCGGGCTCAGCAGCGTTAACCCAACCGCCGGTACGAACCGTGTTACCACCGATGGCCGGGAACTTCTCCAGCAGGATAACTGACTTGCCTTTGTCCAGGGCTGTCAGTGCCGCACTCAAACCGGCACCGCCACCACCGATCACCACCACATCGGCGCTCTCTTCGATGGTTTGCGCGATCCACTCAACTGCCTTACGCGCTTTCACACGCAGAGCCTCGGAGTGACCACCGGCCAGATCAACCGCATTGGAAACACCGTCGATTACCGCCTGACTACTGACGGTTGCGCCGGAGATCACGTCAATATTGAGCGTCTGCTCATCAACGATCTGCTGTGGAATACGCTCAAAGGCCGGGTTGGCGATACCGTCTGACTCTCTGGAAGAGTCCACCACAATCTCAAGAATCTCATCTTCAGAGAAGGTTACCGTCACCGGCAGGTCACCATTG
The DNA here is from genome assembly GCF_049310205.1 of Endozoicomonas sp. ALC013. Classification (NCBI taxonomy): domain Bacteria; kingdom Pseudomonadati; phylum Pseudomonadota; class Gammaproteobacteria; order Oceanospirillales; family Endozoicomonadaceae; genus Endozoicomonas; species Endozoicomonas sp. ALC013. Next base: position 20,087 of record NZ_JBLYNS010000027.1, read on the forward strand.
TGGCCACGGCCATAAGCGGTATAAGTTCCTGGCTGGAAACGGATCTCAATACCTTGCAGCTCTTTGATGCGCTGATGTTTTTCCGCTTCTGCCGCACTGTCGACAATCATGTAATCCATGATGTCCCACAGCGGCGTCGGGATCAGCAGGGCTTCCTGCTGAGCGATATCGGCGAACTCGGCGCAGGTTTCATTGTTCAGAGCCTTGGTTGCCCAGGTAGGTTCAACCAGGTAGCCCTTGCCCACGGCCACCATATCATAACCCTGGGCCAGTGCTTTTTGTGCATCGGCAGTCTGGGCAATACCACCCACACCGATCACCGGTACGCTGGCCACCGCCTCAGACTGCAGCTGACGATACTTGTTGATCAGTGGCTCTTTGTCTTCCGGGTTTACGATGGAGTTACGTGCCCAGCTGCCCATAGAGAAGTGGAAATAGTCCAGGCCTTCTGTCGCCAGTTTATCCAACAGGAACATGGTATCTTCAAAGCGGATACCCGGCTCTTCGATCTCTTCAGGTGAGAAGCGATAACCGACAATGAAATCAGCCTTGTTATGAGACTGTGCCACCTGCTTGGTTTTGGCCAGAACAGCCAGCGGGAATGTGGTGCGCTTTTCAATATCGCCACCCCACCGGTCATTTCTGCGGTTGGAGTGTGGCGAGAAAAACTGCTGGATCAGGTAAGTGTTGGCACCGTGGATTTCAACACCATCAAAACCGGCGATAATGGCACGGTTCACGGCATTGCCGAACAACTCGATCATCTCTTCGATTTGCTCTTCGGTCATCTCCAGCGGGGTTTCCGCATTATCACGCAGCGCAGCGACAGGGCTGGCCGAGATCGGTTTATGGCCACCATTAAACTCAGGCGTTGCCATACGACCGGCGTGGTAGATTTGCAGAATAGCTTTTGAGCCTCTGGCCTTGATGGCATCCGCCAGTTGCTTCAGACCAGCAATTTTGCCGTCAGTATCGATACCCAGTGCGCCGGGGAAAGCTCTGCCGTAATTTTCCACAAAAGCACTTTCGACAATTACAGCACCCGCATCGCCAGAGCGAGCGGCGTAATAGGTAATCATCTGCTGGGTGACGCCGCCATCAAAAAAGGCGGATTGAATCGTCATCGGAGCCATCAAGATACGATTCTTGAACTTGTTACCTGATTGAAACAGAACTTCGTCGATCAAATGAGCCATCAAGACTTCCTTATTTCAACCCAATGACCGTACAAACGTTTGCTCACTGGGCTGACTGTTTATGGAATAAATACTTTTGTTAAGACCAGTATCAAGACAAGGGCTCAATATTAAGCCCAGCGAAAAATCATCGGCATTTTTTCACACCATCAACTTTGCATGTATAGTGATAAACACCCATATATCCCTTTGAGTTGCATGAAGTTTTGCTATAAAAATGGTTTTGGGGCGCTAATTTAGGCGATACCGAAAACAGCCGCTGAAACAGGACCAGAACACGAGATGGCCGGTGGTTTCTGATAAGGTGGGCGCAGGTCTTTTTCGGTAATAAGAAAGTCAGTAGCAAGGAGAAGTGGGGTAGTTTCGTCAACCCTTCTATTCTGATCCTGAAAACGGCCCGGACACCGACCAATAGTGTGAAGAATCACAGAATAACCGTTATGGCAGCACCGGGCGACAAACATTCAGTAGTCTCCCCAGAGGTACTGCATCAGCGTAATCGCCACTACCGGTGCAGTTTCCGTTCTCAGCACACGGGGGCCTAACGCCAGCGGGTTGAAGCGGTGACCCTCAGCCAACTCAATTTCCTGAGCGGTTAATCCACCCTCCGGGCCAATCAACAGAGATACCGATTCTGGCTGGGCAAAACCACTGAGTTTCTCTCTGGTTCGATGATGCAGTACAAAGTTCAGTTCAGTCGCCCGGGTGGTGAGCCAGTCTTCCAGCTTAACGGGCGTATGTATGGTCGGTACGATGTTACGGCCACACTGTTCACAGGCACTGATAGCCACCTGTTGCCAGTGTTTGACCCGTTTATCCAAACGTTCTGCATTCAGCTTCACCTCACAACGCTCACTCCATAATGGGGTAATGGCGGTAACACCCGCTTCCGTTGCCTTCTGAATGGCATAATCCATACGCTCACCACGGCTGAGTGTCTGACCCAGCTCAATAGTCAGGGGGGACTGGGCATCACCCTCGATAAACGACTCAAGATAAACGGTAACCGACTTTTTGCTAACGCTCTCTACGGTTCCCTGCCAGGCTCCCCCTTGACCATTAAACAGCACCAGGGGCTCTGAGGGTCTCATGCGCAAAACACGGCCAACATGATTGGCGGCATTTTCAAAAAGTTCGATGGAGCTGTCAGCCTGAAGCGGCTGCGCTGAATAAATACGAGGGTTTCTCATGGAGGGGCACTGGGTTGAGAGTTATGAGTTACGGAGGAACAGGAATAATAATACCATTCACAATTCCCTCACAACTCATAACTCATGCCATCAATCAGCCAAAATGCCCAGGTTATCGCAGATACCCTGGCAGGGAACCGCCTGATTAAGGGTATAAAAGTGCAAACCCGGAGCACCACCTTGCAGTAACCTCTCACAGAGCCGGGTTACCACCTCTTCACCAAACTGCTTAATACTGCTGATATCATCGCCATAGGCTTCCAGTTGCTTACGAATCCATCGTGGAATCTCGGCACCACAGGCATCGGAAAAGCGAGCCAGGCGGCTATAGTTGGTGATCGGCATGATTCCGGGAATCACCGGGAGATCAATGCCCAGTGAGTGCGTACGCTCCAGGAAATAGAAATAACTGTCTGCATTAAAGAAATATTGGGTAATCGCCGAATCCGCGCCGGCATCCACCTTACGCTTGAAGTTTGCCAGATCCTTTTCCATATTGGGTGCCTGCGGATGAACTTCCGGATAAGCGGCAACCTCGATATGAAAGTGATCCCCGGTTTCAGTACGAATAAACTCCACCAGCTCATTGGCGTAGCGCAGTTCGCCACTGTCACGTCCCATACCTGAAGGCAGATCACCTCTCAGGGCAACAATACGCTCAATGCCCTGGTCACGGTAAAAATTCAGCAACTCTTTAATCTGCTCCCGGGAGTCACCAACGCAGGAAAGGTGAGGAGCGGTTGCTATTCGAGTCTGGCTCTGAGTTGACAGCACAGTTTCAAGGGTTCTGTCCCGTGTTGAGCCACCAGCACCGTAGGTCACCGAGAAAAATTCCGGTTGGTATCTGGCCAGGCTGAGGGCATTCTGCTCAAGTTTCCGGGCACCCTCTTCTGTTTTAGTGGGAAAGAACTCAAAGCTGACAGGAGTATTATTGGTTATTGTATTTGCCATGGTAATCACCAGCAGAGGTCGCTGGCTGGTGAAGAGACATCAGCCAGCGAAAAAGACATCCAGGAGGCTGTCCGAGAATAGACTGCCCTACGCGGCAACTGCTCCTGCGTTGCTCTAGCTCCTGCGTCCATGCAGTCGTGCGGTGGCAGCAAATTGGTCTAAAAATTCGCTTTTGTTCGGCAAATAGCCCCGCTATTCACCTCACAAAACCGAATTTTTATCCTCAATTTTCTGTCATCCTCGCTACGGGGTCGCCTAGACGGGCGCTATTCTCGGTCAGCCTCCTAGTACTTGTAATCGTCGCTCTTGAAGGGGCCATCAACAGGTACATTAATGTAGTCGGCCTGGCCTTGAGTCAGCCGGGTAATCACACCACCAAAGCCTTCCACCATGTAGGCAGCGACTTCTTCATCCAGTTTCTTGGGCAGTACGGTCACCGCCAGCTTGTCTGATTTTTGATCGGCTGGCAGATCAGCAAACCCTGCTTCATAAAGATGAATCTGGGCCAGAACCTGATTGGCAAAGGAGCCGTCCATGATACGCGACGGGTGTCCGGTAGCATTGCCCAGGTTTACCAGTCGCCCTTCGGACAGCAGAATCAGGTGATCATTGCAGGAGTCATCCCGGACGATCTTGTGAACCTGCGGCTTGACCTCTTCCCAGGTCCAGTTATCCCGCATGAACTGCGTGTCTATTTCGGTATCAAAATGGCCAATATTGCAAACCACACAGCCATTTTTCAGGGCTTTCAGCATGTGCCGGTCACAGACATGAACGTTACCCGTGGTGGTCACCAGCAGGTCAGTGGTGGTCAGCAGCTCCCGGTTGATAGAAGCGTCGGTGCCATCGTTAACACCATCAATATAGGGTGAAACCACTTCAAAGCCATCCATACAGGCCTGCATGGCACAGATCGGATCCACTTCCGTGACCTTTACAATCATCCCTTCCTGACGCAACGAAGCGGCGGAACCTTTGCCCACATCACCGTAACCAATCACCAGCGCTTTCTTGCCCGCCAGCAGATGGTCGGTGGCCCGCTTGATGGCATCATTCAAAGAGTGGCGACAGCCATACTTGTTGTCGTTCTTACTTTTGGTGACCGCATCATTGACGTTGATGGCCGGTACTTTCAGGGTACCTTTTTCCAGCATCTCCAGCAGGCGGTGAACCCCGGTGGTGGTCTCTTCAGAAATGCCGTGAATGTTGTCCAGCAGTGCAGGGTACTTGTCGTGTAACAGCAGTGTCAGGTCACCGCCGTCGTCCAGCACCATGTTGGCTTGCCAGGGCTTACCGGCACCATCGAGGACCGTCTGCTCAATGCACCACCAGAACTCTTCTTCGGTCTCACCCTTCCAGGCAAATACCGGTATGCCAGCTGCGGCAATGGCGGCGGCGGCGTGATCCTGGGTAGAAAAGATATTACAGGAAGACCAGCGTACCTCAGCACCAAGTGCGACCAGCGTTTCAATCAGTACCGCAGTCTGGATGGTCATGTGAATGCAGCCCATGATCTTTGCGCCTTTCAGCGGCTGAGAATCACGGTATTTGGCTCTGATCGCCATCAGTGCCGGCATTTCACCTTCAGCAATCTGAATCTCGCGCCTTCCCCAGTCCGCCAGGGAAATATCAGCCACCCGGTAGTCCGGGCCCTTGGTGGCGCTGTGCAAATCAGCAATTAACTCAGGGTTAGCACTCATAAAACGTATCCTGTTCTGCGTATTATCCGAATTATTTTGCAGTCTAGCAGCGGCAACAACCTATATCAACAAACTTTGATATAGATACCGCATTCGCTTTATTGGCAAGGTTGAACAATACAGAGGAAAGGAAAGAGTATTGAGAAAAGCAGGTAAAAAAGGCAGCCAACCGGCTGCCTGAAGAAGGAAAAATTAAAGGCCTGCCGCCTTGCGAAGCTGTTCCGCTTTATCGGTGCGCTCCCAGGTGAACTCGGCCTCTTCCCGGCCAAAGTGGCCATAGGCTGCCGTGGATTGATAGATTGGACGCTTGAGATCCAGCATCTTCACCAGTCCACCGGCACGCAGATCAAAATATTCACGCACCAGTTCAACAATACGCTGATCGGACACCCTACCGGTGCCAAACGTGTTAATGGAAATCGAGGTAGGCTCAGAAACACCAATGGCGTAGGACACCTGAATCTCACAACGATCCGCCAAACCGGCAGCAACAATGTTCTTGGCAACATAACGGCCGGCGTAGGCGGCAGAACGGTCAACCTTGGATGGATCCTTACCGGAGAAGGCACCACCGCCATGACGGGCCATGCCACCGTAGGTATCAACAATAATCTTGCGTCCGGTCAGACCGCAGTCACCAACAGGCCCGCCAATCACAAATATACCCGTCGGGTTAATGTGGTATTTGGTGTCTTCATGGAGCCAGCCTTCCGGGAATACAGGCTTGATAATCTGCTCCAGCACTTCACGACGAATTTCATCCAGAGAGACATCCGGAGAGTGCTGGGTAGAAAGCACCACAGCATCGACACTCTGCACCTTACCATTCTGGTCGTAACGCATGGTTACCTGACTCTTGGCGTCAGGACGCAACCAGGGTAACACACCATTCTTGCGCAACTGCGCCTGGCGCTTAACCAGCTCATGGGCATAGTACACAGGGGCAGGCATCAGCACCGGTGTTTCATTGGTAGCATATCCAAACATCAGGCCCTGATCACCAGCGCCCTGTTCGTGTTCGTCGGTTTCATCAACACCAACGGCAATGTCCGGAGACTGCTTGCCAATGGCATTCAGAACCGCAACGCACTCACCATCGAAGCCCAGGTCTCCATGGTTATAACCAATGCTGGTGACGACATTACGAACCAGCTCTTCAATATCAACATAGGTGGTGGTGCGTACTTCACCGGCAACAATCACCATGCCGGTTTTCACCATGGTTTCTACCGCAACCCGTGCTTCCGGGTCATCCTTGATGATGGCGTCCAGAATAGCATCAGAAATCTGGTCAGCAATTTTGTCTGGATGCCCTTCAGATACCGACTCCGATGTGAATAGCGAATACTCAGACATAGCCGTTTTACCCTCTTGAAAAAATTGAGTGCGCCTCTTTGATTTCATGAAACCATCTGCTCATAAAATACGTTCAATTGAGGCGTTAACCAGGTCATCGTTTATCCGGCAAGGAAGAAACGTCGGACCTGGATCTGAAAACCATTGCGTAACCCCAGATACTGGGATTCACCGCTGATTAATCCCGCTTTATCCGCCCATTGAGCCAACTCACTGGCACTGAAACCAAGCCACAGATCACCACAGGACTCCCGAACCCAGTCCTGGTCATGATGGCTGAGTTCACTGATAAACAGGCTCCCACCAGGCTTCAATAGCCGGGAAGACCAGTTAAAGATGTCCGCCGGACTGGGAACATGATGCAGCACCATATTGATGACGATACAGTCAAAGGCGCTGGTCATGTTGCTCAGCGACTGGATCTCGCCATGAACAAAAGTGACATTGCCAATGCCTTGCTGTTTGGCCAGCGCCCGGGAGTAACTCAGCATTTTTTCCGAGTTATCCAGTGCGTAAACCAGCTTGAACACAGAGGCGAGTATTGGCAGAAAGTTTCCCTCACCGGGACCAAGCTCCAGGGCCAGGCTCTGTTCAGGAAAGTCGGTAGTCTCAATAAGGTCTGCCACCGTTTCAGCATAGAGCTGGTGCTCGGCAATCAACTCCTGGTGCTGACGGAATTCTTCGCTATTGCGGGCAAAAAATGCCTGGGACAGTTCCGCCCGCTGCAGGCGAATGGCCTGAAGCTGTTCGGCAAGATCTTGAGGTAGCGGTATACCATCCACCGCCTGAAACAATGAGCGGACAACCCCTTCAAGATGACCTGCCGATGTGGGCAGTGCCCGACGGTAGAAAACCGTGTTGCCTTCTTTGCGGGTTGAGACTAACCCGGCCTGAGACAAAACCTTCAAATGATGGCTCATGGCTGGCTGACGCATGGCAAACACACCGCTCAGCTCCAGCACACCGAGAGACTCTGTGCTCAAGACCCTCAGAATCTGTAATCTCAGAACATCGCCACTGGCTTTGCTCACCGTGGCCAGCTGCTCAAAAGCATCCGTCAACACACGTCATCCTTTCCAATCACTTAAGCACAGTAAATCATTGACTCATTTACCGGGATATTCGAAGGGGGAAGTTTAGCAAGAGCCAAAATCTATATCAAAATATTTTTATATACAATCAATAGACACAAGAAATCCAATCTCTGCACTATATTTATCCAGCACTTTCTGTGCCTGAATGACAACAGCCTGCTGAGCATCAGTATCTGGAAGCAATAACGGGAGGTAGGAAACACGCGGTATATGACTAAAAATTCATCCAGAAACGTTGCTGGTAATTCAAATTCGATGCTTTATCTGCAAATTGCCATGCTGTCCTGTTGCACCTTCAACTTTGACATACTCTGGAACCTGAAAGAGTCATTGCTCATAACCCGGCTTGGTGCGGAAGCCATTCCCTTCATCAAGTTGATCGTTGTCATGCCTGTCGCTTTTATTTTTTTAATCACCTACAGCTTTCTGGCTAACCGGCTCAGTAAACGTACCCTGTTTGCCGTTGCATTAATCCCTTTTCTGATCTGGATGCCGTTGTTTTCCATGGTGATCCATCCAAACCTGGAGTCTTTCGCCCCCACCGCAGCGCTTGCCCTGCTGTCCCCACTCATCCATGAAAACCTGCAATTTATTGTCGGCATGGTCTATTACTGGCCCCTGACGCTGTTCTTTGCCGTGGCGGAACTCTGGGGATCGGCGGTGATCTGCACCCTCTTCTGGACAGCCGTCAATGATTTCCACAATGCCCAGAGTGCCACCCGGCAATATCCCCTGATCACCATGATCGGCAGCAGCGCATCCATTATTTCCGGCCCTATGCTTTACTACTGCGTTTCCAGGGGAGTTATGGCCCCGGATTCAGGCTGGCAGGAGAGCCTGGAGATCTTATCACTTCTGTTCGTGCTTTTCGGGCTGTTGATTCTGCTGCTCAATGAATACTGCTACCGCTTAACTTCGAACAACCTCACAGGTAGCGCCAGCGGGAAGACACACACCCCAACCAACCTGCCGTTGCTGGCCAGCGCACGATACCTGTTGCGCTGCCCGTACCTGGCCAGCATTGCGCTGGTTATGCTGGCTTATTGCATCGCCATTAACATGGTTGAGCTGGCCTGGAAAAGCCAGCTGGTGCAGCTGTACCCCTGCGAGGCAGACTACTCGATGTTTATGGGCAAGGTGGCCATGATCAGCGGCATAGGCAGTCTTATCTGTGGTCTGCTAACGCCAACCCTGCTGAAGATCAGCTGGTGGGCAGCGGCTTTCGCAACCCCCATTATTCTGACAGCCACGGCCCTGCCTTTTTTTCTCCTGGCCATGTTTCAGAAATCACAGGTCAGCTTTTTCGGTATTTGTTATATGGATCTGACCATGATCGGCTTGCAGATCGGCATGTACTGCCATGCCCTTGGCAAGTCGGCAAAATATACGCTGTTTGATGCCACCAAAGAGATCACTTTCGTACCTCTTGATGCTGAGCGAAAGTACAAGGGAAAAGCAGCTATTGAGTTAGTGGTGACTCGGGTTGGCAAGTCAGGCAGCTCTTTTTTTCAACAGATTTTAATTACCCTTTTTGGCTCCCTCAGCCTTGCCATGTCCTGGCTGGCAGGGGCTTTTATACTGGCCATTGCCCTGTGGCTGATCGCCATCAAGCATTTGGGCAGACATTACCATGAGCGAACGGAACTCTAGGAGGCTGACCAACTGATGCCCGGATTATGAAGCCTGTCTTTATCTCCAGTGCTTACCGATCAGCATTGCGCCTTCCGGAATATGGCCTGCACAACCAGGCACAGGACACTGAGGATAACCTGCAATGTTCACGCCATTCAGACCCCAGGACCAGATGCCATCCTGGCGGTAGTCATGCATCACTTCCTTTTTACTGACACAGGTATTGGAGTTATTCTGCTGGTCAGCGGCCATCCGGCATTTTGCACAGTATTCGTCGTGCATTTTTCCTTCTGCACCGACAGTTATGGCATTTCTTTTACCGTCAACCTTGATATTGTAATCTGACAGCCCTCTCTGGTTACTCTGTGGCAAGGATTGCTTTGACTCTATCGACATGGCTCTCTTATCGACAGCCTTCTCCTTCTTTGATTCTGGCGTGGTAAAACTATCCCTGGGGAGCGGTTGGGTACCAGTTAAGGGGCTCATAAAGCCTCCGGAATTCAACGTACAAAACACGTACATATGTGACACCACGCACCGATGATAGTTCAACGTTTCAATCACTTCATTAATAGGCCTGCCTTGTTTTCCATCTCACCTGTTGTTTTCAATCTCACAGACAGTAATAGCAGATTATTTCTCTGCATCTAGTCAGTAAACCAATATGGATGAAGAATGCTGCCGGTTTCGCTAAACTAGCGCGCGAATTTAACCAGACTGGATTCCCAGGAGCAAAGATTCCCATGTCCTCACGTCGTGAGCTTGCCAATGCCATTCGCGCCCTCAGCATGGACGCCGTACAAAAAGCCAAATCCGGTCATCCCGGTGCCCCCATGGGGATGGCTGATATTGCTGAAGTGCTGTGGCGCGACTATCTGAATCACAACCCCGCCAATCCAGAGTGGGTGGATCGTGACCGTTTTGTGTTGTCCAATGGCCATGGTTCCATGCTGATCTATTCCCTGCTGCACCTGACCGGGTACGATCTGGGCACTGATGACCTGAAAAACTTCCGTCAGCTGCACTCCAAAACGGCAGGCCATCCCGAGTATGGTTATGCACCGGGCATTGAAACCACCACCGGTCCCCTGGGCCAGGGCATCGCCAATGCCGTTGGTATGGCCGCCGCCGAGAAGGCACTGGCCGCTCAGTTCAACAAGCCTGGGCACGATATTGTTGACCACCATACCTACGTCTTTATGGGTGATGGCTGCATGATGGAGGGTATCTCCCATGAAGTTTGCTCCCTGGCGGGCACCCTGGGCCTGGGCAAACTGGTGGCATTTTACGATGACAACGGCATCTCCATTGATGGTGAAGTGGAAGGCTGGTTCACCGACGACACCGTCAAGCGCTTTGAAGCTTACAACTGGCATGTCATTCCGGCGGTTGACGGTCACGACCCTGAAGCGATCAAAGCCGCCATTGAAGCCGCCCGCGCCGAACAGGACAAACCCACGCTGATCTGCTGTAAAACCATTATCGGCTTTGGTTCACCCAACAAAGCCGGTAAAGAGGAGTGCCACGGCGCGCCGTTAGGCGATGATGAAATCAAGCTGACCCGCGAGCGTCTCGGCTGGCAGCATGCACCGTTTGAAGTGCCTGCTGACATCTACAACCAGTGGAATGCCACAGCAGCCGGTGCCGCCAAAGAAACCGCCTGGAATGAAAAGTTCGCAGCCTATCAGGCCGAATACCCGGAGCTTGCGGCAGAATTTACCCGTCGCCAGAAAGGTGATCTGCCCGCTGACTTTGCCGAAAAGGCATCGGCTTATATCAAGTCCTGCCAACAGGAAGGTGAAAAGATCGCCAGCCGTAAGGCCTCCCAGAACACCCTGAACGCTTACGGTCCGATCCTCCCGGAACTGCTTGGTGGTTCGGCAGACCTGGCGGGCTCCAACCTGACCCTGTGGAGCGGCTCCAAAGGCATCAAGCGTGACGATGCTGATGGCAACTACCTGTTTTACGGCGTCCGTGAATTCGGCATGACCGCCATGATGAGCGGTATTGCCCTGCACGGTGGTTTCATTCCTTACGGCGCAACCTTCCTGGTCTTTATGGAATACGCCTGCAACGCCGTCCGTATGGCCGCGCTGATGAAACAGCGCTCAATCCTGGTCTACACCCACGACTCCATCGGCCTGGGTGAAGATGGTCCAACCCACCAGCCTATCGAGCAAATCGCCAGCCTGCGCATGACACCGAACATGAATGCATGGCGTCCATGTGACACGGTAGAATCTGCCGTCGCCTGGAAACATGCCATCGAACGTGTTGATGGCCCCAGTGCCCTGATCTTCTCCCGCCAGGGCCTGCCATGCATGGCCAGAACCGATGAACAGATTGCCCGGGTTGAACGGGGTGGTTACATCCTGAAAGAGTGTGAAGGTACGCCTGAGCTGATTCTGATAGCTACCGGCTCAGAAGTAGAACTGGCTATGAACGCCGAGGCGGCTCTCTCTGCCCAGGGACATAAAGTACGTGTGGTCTCCATGCCATCCACGGATGTGTTTGATGTCCAGGATGCTGAGTACAAACAGTCCGTTCTGCCCCTGGAAGTGCCTGCCCGTATTGCAATTGAAGCCGCTGCTGCTGACTTCTGGTACAAGTACGTTGGCCTGGATGGGCGCATTATTGGCATGACCTCCTACGGTGAGTCCGCTCCGGCAGAAGACCTGTTCCCATACTTTGGCTTTACTGTTGACAATATCGTGGCAATTGCCGAAGAACTGCTCGGTTAAATCCATTCAGCCATCCCGGTAAAGGGATGGCTGTCCTCTCATCGTTGAAAACGACCATCTGCACTATTGGCCTTTTTTTCCTCACTATCCCAACTTGCCATCCAATATCCATGCAGGTTTAATTCAGCTTTTTTAAAATAAAACATTTCAATCTGACAATGTCGTCTTATTTCCCCTGGGTGGGCCTTGCGGCAACAGGGAATAACCAAAGTTCATACCCGTGAACAACCGTTTCCCCATCAGGCCCGCTGCCAATCATTTGGCTATTGGTCCAATATTCAACAGATTCATCGGCATACAACGAGTATTTGCGGTTCTTTTTATTTATCGACAGGATTGGCAACAATGCACTGCGAAGATACCTATCAGGAAACACTGTATTCAGGCTATGGACAGAATTTTTCGATTGACCGGCTGCTGTTTGAAGATCACACCGAACACCAGCATCTGATCATCTTTGAAAACCGGTTCTTTGGCCGCATCATGGCCCTGGACGGCGTGATTCAAACCACCGAAAAAGACGAGTTTATCTACCATGAAATGCTGACCCATGTGCCCATCCTGGCCCATGGCAAGGTAAAGCGCGTACTGATTATTGGCGGTGGCGATGGCGGTATGCTCAGGGAAGTACTCCGGCATCAATCCATTGAACAGGTCACCATGGTGGAAATTGACCGGGCTGTGGTCGATCTCTGCCGCCAGTGGCTGCCGAACCATTGTGCCGGGGCCTATGATGACCCGAGAGTTAACCTGGTGATTGAGGATGGCGTCCGGTTCGTCAACAACCACGGGATCGCCGACCATAGCTTCGATGTTATTATCTCTGACTGCACCGACCCTATCGGTCCGGGGGAAGTCTTGTTCTCCTCTGAATTTTACCGGGGATGCAAACGACTGCTGACTGATAAAGGCATTTTCGTTGCCCAAAACGGGGTACCGTTTATGCAGTTGAATGAGGTAACAACCACCGCCCATCGCCTGGCCAGCTATGTATCGGACCTGCATTTTTACAGCGCCGCCGTTCCCACCTACGCCTGTGGCATCATGACCTTTGCCTGGGGCACCGATGACCTTAAAGCCCGCCATATCCCCCTGGTCGAACTCGAAGCAAGGTTTGCCCTCAGCGGTATTACCACGCGCTACTATACTCCATCGGTCCATCAGGCAGCTTTCGCCCTGCCCCGTTACATTGAAACAGCTATTTCAGAAGCAATGGCGTAAAGCAGTAAGGCAGCCTCCCGGGGGTTAAGGCAGGTAATGGCGAAAAAAACAGAGTTAACGAACACAACACCAGCCGGGAGCAGCGATGGGACTGAAGCGTTAACCGCCAGAGATCCGCAATATTCTGGCAATAAGGATCGCGACGGGTGGAACCTTGATCAAGCACGCTCCACCTATAACATCCGTTTCTGGAGCCAGAATCATTTTGATTTGAACGATCAGGGTCATGTCACGGTCAATATCAAAGGCATACCACCGGTTGAACTGAGTACCATTGCCAGCCAGCTGAACCGTCAGGGCGTATCCCTGCCGGTACTGGTGCGTTTTCCGCAGATTATCCATCAGCGTCTGGATAATCTGTGCCACGCCTTTAACCGGGCCATCCGTGATTACGGTTACAACCATCGATACCTGGCCGTTTACCCGGTCAAGGTCAACCAGCAGCGGACGGTGGTGGAAGATATTTTGAACAGTCAGTCCTCCGGCAAACAGCCACAGCTGGGCCTGGAATCGGGTAGCAAACCGGAACTGCTGGCAGTTCTGGCCCTGGCCAAACGGGCCAGCTCAGTGATTATCTGTAACGGCTACAAAGACCGGGAGTATATTCGCCTGGCCCTGATCGGGGAAAAGCTGGGTCATCAGGTTTTTATTGTTCTGGAAAAGCTCACCGAACTGGACATGGTACTCAGCGAAGCGGCCAGCCTGGGTGTTCAGCCCCGTCTGGGCCTTCGGGTACGTCTGGCTTTTCAGGGCAAAGGCAAGTGGCAGGCCAGTGGTGGGGAAAAATCCAAGTTCGGTCTTTGCGCCAGCCAGGTACTCCATGCGGTGGAACGGTTAAAGCAGGCCCGGCAACAGGAGTCTTTGCAGCTCCTGCACTTCCACCTGGGTTCCCAGATCGCCAATATCGAGGATGTGCGCAAGGGCGTCAGTGAATGTGGCCGCCTTTATGCCCAGTTGCACCGTATGGGCTTGCCGATCCGGTTTGTTGATGTGGGCGGCGGCCTGGCGGTGGATTACGAAGGTTCTCGCAGTCAGAGTTCCTGCTCCATGAACTACAGCCTGCAGGAGTACGCCAACAATATCGTCTTCACCCTGGGCGATATCTGCCAGCAGTACGACCTGCCGGTTCCGGGTATTATTTCCGAGTCGGGCCGACACCTGGTGGCACACCATGCAGTCCTGATTACCGATATCCTGGGGGTGGAAAGCTATGAACCGGCAGTACTGACACCACCCACCGCAGATGCCCCCCTTCTGCTGCATAATATGTGGAGTTCCTGGCAAGACCTGAGTCATAGCCGGGGTGAACGCACCCTGACCGAGATTTATCACAACAGCCAGGCTGACCTGGCAGAAGTCCACACCCAGTTTGCCATGGGACTGTTGGGGCTTGAGCACCGGGCCTGGGCAGAAAACACCAGCCTGCGACTCTGCCATGAACTGAAGGCCCGGCTCTCCCCCCACATCCGGGCCCATCGCCCGCTGATTGATGAACTCAGTGACAAACTGGCGGACAAATTCTATGTGAACTTCTCCCTGTTTCAATCCCTGCCCGATGCCTGGGGTATTGATCAGATCTTTCCGGTCATGCCCCTGTCCGGTCTGGATCGCCCGCCAAGCCGCCGGGCAGTAATGCTGGATATCACCTGTGACTCCGACGGCGTCATTAATCAGTACGTAGACGGCCAGGGCATAGAAACCACCCTGCCAGTGCCTCAATGGCAGCCGGAAAACCCGTTCCTGATCGGTATTTTCATGGTGGGTGCCTACCAGGAAATTCTGGGGAATATGCATAACCTGTTCGGGGATACCGATGTGGCCTCGGTCCACATCAATGGGCAGGGAGAAGTGGAAGTCACCGGTTACCAGGCGGGCGATACCGTGGAAAAGGTGATGCGTTATGTCAACCTGCAGCCGGAAAGCTTTCTTCGCACCTACCGGCAGCTGGTCAGGGAAAACCTGCCACCAGGACAACAGCGGGCCATACTGGCGGAACTGGAATCAGGGCTCCGGGGCTACACCTACCTGGAGTTTATTGGAGGGAGCCTGCCGTGATGTTTTTTGAAGGCTCAGAAAAAAAAATAGAGATCGTCACCAGCCCGGAATGGATTTCCCTGAGGACCCTGGGCAGAAGCTTCTGGGCACAGATGGTGGCCAGAGCCCGGGCCGACATCCTGGCCATTCTCAGCAACGAACACTGTGACGCTTATCTATTGTCGGAGTCCAGCCTGTTTGTCTGGCATGATCGGTTTCTGATGCTTACCTGTGGCACTACTACTTTGGTGGATGCTGCCCTCTACTTTTTTGAACAGACCCCTCTGGAGCATATCCGCTGCGCCCGATTCCAGCGCAAAAATGAGTACCAGCCCCATCTTCAGATGACGTCCTTTATGGACGACGTTGACCGACTGAGCCAGCGTGTGCCCGGCTGTGCCTTTCGTCTGGGCTATCCGGATGGCCATCATAGCTTTGTATTCCATCTGGACAAGCCCTATGGACCAGCGCTTGATGACACCACCAGCGAACTGCTGATGTACCATATCCGGGGGGAGAATGCTGACAGCCTGCGCTGTGAGCACCAGACGATTAAAGACATCCGTCGTTTGCTTAAACTGAACAGGCTGTTTCCGGACTTTGCCCTGAGCGACTGGCTGTTTACCCCCTGTGGTTACTCCCTGAATGCGATTCGGGGTAACCGCTATGCCACCATCCATATCACACCGCATAAAAACAGCTCATACGTCAGTTTTGCCACCAACCTTGATCTGGCCAACTCACCGATTGTCACCATACTGCTGAAACAGCTGAACCCTGGCTGCTGGGATCTGATCGGTTTTAATGCCCGGCGACCAGAAGAGTTACTGGCGGAAAATACGCCATACCAATGTCTTGCAACCGGTGAAATCCAATTAAGCTGCGGCTATCGCATGAGCTTCAATCACTTCCAGCACCCGAATCACAGGAACGTGGCGGCAGAAAAATTATCACCAGAGAAGCGACCGGCAGTAAATGCATGGTAAGTACTATTTATACAAGTGTACTTTTCTATTTATCGCTTAATGCTTTTATGAAAGAATTATTTATAGCCGTATAAACTATAAATTGATGCCGTTACCTGTCCGTTACCAACCATTGCTTTAGCGGACAAGACGTTCCCTCATAAACAATAAACCAGTGTCGTGCATTTCTCAAAGTGCTACAGCGGTTCGGCTGTTAAGTCAGACAATTTTTATATAAATGCAGCCACCGCCATTTCGGGACAAAAACCTCTTGAAACCCAAACTCCCGGCTGCCCGAAAATATGAGCCTGAAAAATGACAACGTCAACTCATCTGGTAACAACAGAGAACCGGGGCGAGCGCTTGTTCCTGATTCTGACCCTGGGGGCGCTAACAGCACTTGGGCCGTTGGCCATTGACCTCTACCTGCCCGCCATGCCCACCATCGCAAAGAGCATGGGGGAGCCATTAAGCCGGATACAGTACACGCTGAGTGCCTATACCATTGGCTTTGCCATAAGCCAGCTGGTGTATGGCCCGTTATCGGACCGGTTCGGCCGGAGAACGGTCATGTTCCCGGGCATCATCTTCTATATCCTGACCAATATTCTGGCCGCCCTGTGTACCAGCGCCACCCAGCTGATTATTGTCCGGGTACTGCAGGCGATGGCCGGAGCGGCCATTATGGTGACGATTCCGGCCATGATCCGGGATCTGTTCCCCAGGGAACAGGTAGCCAAAGCACTGTCCTCCATTCTCATGGTCATGACCGTGGCACCCTTGGCTGCGCCACTGTTGGGCGGGCAGATTCTCAAGTTCTTTGGCTGGCAGAGCCTGTTTATCTTTCTGGCGATAACCGCCTGCCTGTCATTAATTCTGGCCTTTTTCCGGGTTAAGGAGACATTGCCAGCTGAAGACCGGCTTATGGTGTCGCCAGTACAACTGGCACTGAACTACGCCAACATCCTGAAAAACCGGGAAGCCATTGGCTGTATTCTCTGCCATGCTTTTTTCTTTGGTGGCATGTTTGCGTTTATTTCCGGCTCTCCCTTCGTCTACATTGAGCTGTTTGGCATCCCCGCTGAACAGTATGGGCTGTTCTTTGCCATTAACATCCTGGCCATGGGGATCACCAATATGGTGAATATCCGCCTGGTTGAGCAGTTCAAACTGTTTACGATTCTGCGCTCAGGCAGCCTGATCGCAGCGGTCTCTGCACTTTTGCTCCTGCTAAACACGGTTACCGGCTTTGGCAGCCTGCCCGGACTGATGATCCCGATTGCCTGCTATATCGCCTGTATTGGCTTGACGGGTCCTAACTCCAACGCCCTGGCCCTGGCCCACTTCCCCAAATCGGCAGGAACAGCAAATGCCCTGGCAGGCGCACTGCGTTTTACCATGGGGGGGATTGCCTCTGCTTTGGTTGGTTACCTGCATGATGGAACAGCCATTCCCATGGCAGCGGTGATGGCTGGTTGCGGAATACTCTCTATCGCTTCACTGTCGTTGGTAAAGAAAGAAGGAGAAATAGAAGCGCCTGTAACGGTAGGTTAAGGCTGTCCGAAAATTGTCCCTGAACTTTATCTGGTTCAGGGACGCTGAAATAGCCCACTCACTCACATTTACGGTGTGGTTTGTGCAAAAATATTTCTACATTTCTGAACAGCTTTAGCTGCTTTTGACATCTTGCGTTGCAGTTTTTCATCCGCCCGGATCAGTCCAGCAATGGCACTTTTGTCAATGCGGGATAACAGCGAATCAAAAGCATCCAGATGCTCCTTCATTATTGCTCTCTCAATATCTGAAACCGGATCTGGTACGCGAATTGACCTGTCTGGTAGAACAAAGGATTTCAGGTTATGTTTAATGTTATCGAGATCCGCCATTAGTTTAAGAGTGTGATCCTGTTGCACCTTAGTCACATCCTTCAGCTGTTGATACTCCCTTTCTAACAACGCAATCTTTTCAGATTTATCAATACGCTGGTGACCATTAATAATCGATTGGTCTACGCGTAAAAGTTGTGCCAATTCCAGAAAGAGCTTGTCATCAAATGGTTCTTTAGTTTTTAGAATATCCAATTGTTTCCTGGGATTAAACAGGTCGGGAGCGTTTGTTAAGCAATGGATAAATAGGTGATTAAGAACAATACCAACTTTTCCTTGCCCGCGGCACAATTCGAGCTTACACGTCTCCAGATCAGCTAAACCCGGTCTAACCGGTGTCGGCGCGCCCCTGTAAACCGAGCTTGTCGTATAATTGGCAGGAGTATGGGTCTTGTGGGTGGCCAACTGACTGAGCGGTTCTGACTGATCTGTGCTACACAGTTCGACTGCGCCTGTATCATCAGGATCATCTGACAATGACTGCAGGCTTGCCCCTGATGGATCCACGTTATGGTGACTATTGCCAAACAGCAGGGATAATCCGGACACCGCGAAAATCGCGCCACATACCGCAGCCAGAACATAGAAGCCAGTGGACAGGGCAGCCACAGCGGCTACTCCCGAGACAAAACAGGTCACTGCTTTAAGTGCTTTAATAGCGCGACCAAGCCAGCGGCCAGAACCAGTAGATGCCGGATCATCTTGAGCAGATCCCAAGCTATTTGGGGGGGGCATCGGGGCTTCAGAGATCATAAATTATATTCCTTTAGAATGCCCTAATTAGAGTGTGCAGCTGTTAAAAAGTTTTATTTATGAAAAAAAATAATTGCTGCTGGAACAAGCCCCGGCTGGAGGAATGCCTGGGAGGCTGTCCGAGAATTGGTCCCTGAACTTTCTCTGGTTCAGGGATACTGAAATAGACCACTCACGACCATTTACGGTGTGGTTTGTGAAGAATATTTCTACATTTCTGGACAGCTTCAGCTGCTTTTGACATCCTGCGTTTCAGTTTTTCATCAGCCCGGATCAGTTCAGCAATGGCACTTTTGTCAATGCGGGATAATAGCGCATCAAAAGCATCCACATGCTCCTTCATTGTTGCTATATCAATATCTGAAACCGCATCAGATTCGCTAATTAAACTGTCTGGTAGAACAAAGGCATGCAGGTTCTGATTAATGTTCTCGAAATCCTCCTTTAGTTTACAAATACTATTCCGTTGCAACTCAGGCACTTCCGCCAGCTGTTTATACGCCCTTTCTAACAACGCAATCTTTTCAGATTTATCAATACGCTGGTGACCATTAATAATCGATTGCTCTACGCGTAAAATTTGTGCCAATTCCAGAAAGAGCTTGTCATCAAATGGTTCTTTAACTTTTAGAATATCCAATTGTTCCCTGGGATGAGTCAGATCGCGACAGTCTTTTAAGCAATGGTAAAATATGAGACTAAGAACTGTATTAACTTCTGCTTGCCCGAGGCGCAATTTAATCTTACACATCTCCAGGTCAGCTAAACCCGGTTTATAGCGATTACCGGGGATTTCATTGCCCCTCTCTGACCTCGTTGTATTAACCGGATCCGAAGGGTTCCGGTAAAACATCTCCTCTCTGAAATGACCAGAGACACTTTCGTAAGTAGAGTTACGTGTTATCGGGCAAGTACCAATATAGCCGAGAACTTCTTCTTTATCACCATCATCTGTCGGTGATTGTGAATCGGACTCTGAAGCATCCTCAGCTTGAATAATATTATCAAACAGCGAGGGTATTGCTGGCACAACGAAAACTGCCCCCAATAACGTTGCCACAAGATAAACGCCTGTAGCCAGAATCACGACAGGCAAAGCGACTACCCCCGAGACAAAAAGACCCACTGCCTTAAGTACCTTGATCGCTCGCCCCTTCCAAGAGCCAGAATCAGGAGATGCCGGATCATTTTGAGCAGCTCCCAAGCTATTTGGCGGGGTTGCAGGGTTTCCAGAGATCATAAAATATTCCTTTATTGCATTAGAATTTCCTTATTAGAGTGTGCAGCTGTTAAAAAGTTTCATTTATGAAAAAAATAATTGTTTACCTGAACAGCCCCGATTGGAGGAATACCAAGGGATTAACCACATTGGTGTATTTTTCGGTATAGAACGGCCTTCCCCATGAAAGCCGTGATTTTTGTTCAAACAGGCTATTTCAGGATCCCAGAAATAGCCCACTTCATTAATATTTACGATCAGTCCCGTTTAAAATATTTCGACATTTCTTAATCACTGCATCCGCTTCTGACAACCGTCTCTGCAAAAAACCATCGGAGTCGATAAAGCAACCAGGCGGCGAGCACTTTCTAATTTCGGCCAACAGTGTATCCAGAGCATCCAAGTGACAATTCATTTGTGCCACTTCATTTTCTGGGACCGGATCGGGTATGGAAATAATCCTGCGTACCAGGGAATAGCGTTTCAGGTCTTTTTCAAGGTTTTCCAGATTGACCATGTGAGTGTTAGCATGCTGCAACTGCGCTTGTAATCCTTCCTCCTGCTGTTCAACCAGTTTCTCCAGCAACTCAATCTTGACAGCCTTATCCGTTTGCTGGTGACTATCAATAACCGATTTCTCTACTTTTAAATTTTTTGCCAGAAGCAGAAATAAATTTTCATCAAATGGTTCACTGGCCCTGAGATCACCTATTCGTTGCCTGTAATCAGAACCACTGAGCCCTGTCAAGCTATTCATCCTCATGGCCTCAAGAACAAATCGGACATTTCTGATCACATCGTTCAGCTCACTGCCACACCTTAACAGTTCAGTTGTGGACAGCAGGCCCATGCCATTATTGGTGCTGACATTAACCGTCGGCGGATTCACTGGCTGCAACGGTGCCGACGAGCCCCCGTAAACCGGGTTTGTCAAAGGATCGGCAGGAGTATGCGTCTTGTGGGTGGCCACCTGACTGACCGGTTCTGACTGGTCAGTGCTACACAGTTCAACCTGACTGACCGGTTCTGACTGATCAGTGCTACACAGTTCGACCGCGCCTGAATCATCAGGATCATCTGACGGTGACTGTGGGCTTGCCCCTGATGGTTCCACATCATTATGACTTTTGCCAAACAGCAGGGATAACCCGGATACAGCGAAAATCGCCCCGCATACCGCAGCCACAACATAAAAACCAGTAGCCAGGGCAGCCACAGCGGCAACTCCCGAGACAAAACAAGTCACCCCTTTAAGAACCTTAATAGTGCGACCAAGCCAGCTGCCAGAACCAGTAGATGCCGGATCATTTTGAGCAGCTCCCAAGCTATTTTGGGGGGTTATCGGGGCTCCAGAGATCATAAAGTATATTCCTTTATTGTCTTAGAATTCCCTTTTTAGAGTGCGCACCTGTTAAAAAGTTTCATTTATGAAAAAAATAAATATTACTGCAACAAGCCCCGGTTGGAGGAATACCAGGGGATTGACCACATGTGATATTTTTCGGTATGGCACACCCTTCCCCATGGCAGCCGTGATTTTTGTTCAAACAGGCTATTTCAGGGTTCCTGAAATGGCCCGCTTCAATAATATTTACGATCAGTCCCATTTAAAATATTTCGACATTTTTTAATCGCTGCATCCGCTTCTGACAACCGTTCATGCAATGAGTCATCAGCGTCGATAAGGTCAGCAAGCGAGCGCTTTCTAATGTTGGCCAACACTGAATCCAGGGCATCCACATGACGCTTCATATGTGACACGTTACTTTCTGGTACCGGATCAGGTATTGAACTAATGTTGAGTAACGGGGAGTGGCGTTGCAGGTCTTCTTTAAGGTTTTCCAGATTGACCATTTGAGTTTTAACATGCCCCAGCTGCACTTTGGGCACATCCTTCTGCTGTTCAACCAGTTTCTCCAGCAAATCAATCTTGACCGCCTTATCCAGTTGCTGGTGACCATCAATAACCGATTTATCCGCCTTTAAACGTTTTGCCATAAGCAAAAATAAATTTTCATCAAATGGTTCATCAGTTCTAAGAGTATCTATGTGCTTCCTGTAAAGTGACGGGCTGTCGGCTGATAAACTATACAGCCTCATGGCATCAAGAGCCACATGGACATTTCTGATCCCATCGTCCAGTGTACTGTGACACCTCAGCAGTTCAGCCTTGGGCAGGAGGCCCCTGCCATTACTGGTACTGACATTAACCGTCGGCGGACTCATTGTCTTCACCGGTGTCGACGCGCCCCTGTAAACAGTGCTTGTCGTATAATCGGACGGAGTATGGGTCTTGCGGGTGACCACCTGACTGACCGGTTCTGACTGATCAGTGCTACACAGTTCGACTGCGCCTGTATCATCAGGATCATCTGACAGCGACTGTAGGCTTTCCCCTGATGGTTCCATGTTATTATGACTATTGCCAAACAGCAGGGATAATCCGGACACCGCGAAAATCGCCCCGCATACCGCAGCCGCAATATAGAAGCCAGTGGACAGGGCAACCACAGCAGCTACTCCCGAGACAAAACAGGTCACCGCTTTAAGTACGTTAATAGCGCGCCCCAGCCAGCTGCCAGAACCAGTAGATGCCGGATCATCTTGAGCAGTGCCCAAGCCATTTTGAGCCGGTATTGGGTTACCGGAGATCATAAGATATATTCCTTAATTCTATTAATAATGCCCCCTTAGATTGAGTGAATGTTTAAAAGTTTCATTTATAAAAAAAAGAATAATTGTTTGCTGAAACTTGGGGCAGGCGCTCAGAGACTGGTCACATTCCTGATATTTTCCGGTACAATGCCCAGCGCTAACAACCGCTGGAAACAAACAAACGATGACATACAGGGTGGCCATTAACGGGTATGGGCGAATCGGCCAGTGCGTGCTGCGTGCACTCTATGAAAATGGCTTTCGTGATCATCCTGTGCATGGTATGGAAGTGGTCGCCATCAATGAGCTGGCCAATATTGACACGCTGACCTACCTGACCCGCTATGATACAACCCATGGCCGTTTTCCGGGCCGGGTGTTGGCAGACGATAGCCACCTGTTTATCGGCGATGACCGCATTCGGGTGTTTAACCAGCCAGATCCACAGGAAATCAACTGGCAAGACCTGAACATCGACCTGCTACTGGAATGCTCAGGCTCGTTTAATGATCGGGCTACCGCAAATCTTCATATTGAACGGGGAGCTTCCCGTCTGCTCTTTTCCCAGCCAGCAAAACCGGACGTGGATGCAACCATCGTTTACGGTATCAATGAACAGCAGTTAAACGCCAGGCACTGTATTGTTTCCAGTGCATCCTGTACCACTAACTGCATTGTGCCTGTGCTCAAAACGTTAAACGACGCCCTCGGGATTGACTATGGCTCCATGACCACCATCCATTCCGCCATGAATGATCAACCGGTTATTGATGCCTATCATCAAAACGACCTGCGTCTGACCCGCAGCGCCCTGCACTCCATCATCCCGGTTGATACAGGCCTTGCCAAAGGCATTAACCGTTTGCTGCCTGAACTCAGGGGGCGATTTACAGCCAGTGCCGTGCGGGTTCCCACCATTAATGTTTCCTGTATTGACCTGACAGTTCAGGTCAGCAGAAACACCTCAGCAGCAGAAATCAATCATATTCTGGAACAGGCCACCTCTGGTCGTCTTGAAGGGATACTGGGTATGACCAACGAGCCCCACGCCTCAGTGGATTTTAACCATGATGCCCGCTCTTGCATCGTTGATGGTACACAAACCCAGGTTTCTGCCAATCGTCTGGTCAGGCTACTATGCTGGTTTGACAATGAATGGGGCTTTGCCAATCGGATGCTGGATGTTGCGGGTTACTGGCTAGGAGCCTGTCGGACTTAAGACTGTCCTACGCGGCAACTGCTCCTGCGTTGCTCTAACTCCTGCATCCATGCAGTCGTGCGGTTGCGATAAATTGGTCTAAAAATTCCTGCTTCTTCGTC
>NZ_JBLYNS010000028.1:0-41498 GCF_049310205.1 Endozoicomonas sp. ALC013
CTAAAGGTACTTCCACTACGGTTACTGACCTCTGTTATGGCGATTATGAGTTCTATCGTATCTAGACATGGTAGTCTTACTATTTCTAACTTCCTCCATAAGGCGGGCTAGAACAGGACTGGCTGAGTTGCTTGGTGCGAATTTGTTTTTTGTAGTTGTTGAAGCTTGCATTTTTTAATCCTTTTTTTGTCGCAAGGGAATCATATAAGTATTTTGCCCTGTATCTCAAGAAAAAAAATGAAGCGCGCTAACTTATTAATTGCTATCGATTTTATATTTCTGCACTGCTGTAAATCAATGATATTTAATGAAATACAACATGAAACATAGAGGTGTGATTGTATGCTTGCACGATGCATGAGGTGCAGAGTGCTTAATCGGGATAGGACAGAGTCCCACAACTGAAGTGGTTTAATGACTTAGGACACCTCGTTAATCACAATAGTGCAGTTGATGACGAGGTAGAAAGTGACAAAGCAGCGCAAGAATTATTCTCCGGAATTTTAGCGTAAAGCCATTGCTATGGTAGTTGAACAGGGGCAGGCTGCTACAGAAGTGGCCAGAAGTCTTGGTATCCATGATGGCAACCTGAGACGCTGGGTACGGGAGCAGAATGAAAAAAGGAAATGTCTTTTCCTGGCAAAGGGCAGCAAGCTCTGACGCCTGATCAACAGCGAATAAAAGAACTTCAAGGAAAATCGTGGGCTGGTCAATGTCGCATGACGACAGAATTACCTTTATAGGCGTTGAGAATGGCGTGGGGGAGCCGCCGTAGGCCTGGCCCGGCAGTACTCCACCATTCGGATCAGGGGAGTCAGTATGCTTCTCTGGACTATCAGGCTCAGCTCATGGAGTACGGCATGATCTGCAGTATGAGCCGTAAGGGAAATTGCTGGGATAATGCAGTGACCGAACGCTTCTTTGGAAGCCTGAAAAGGGAAAGGACTGATCATTATATTTTCGAAACAAGAGCAGATGTTGAAGCAGCGGTTATTGATTACATTTTGTTCTACAACAACCACAGACTTCACTCCTATCTTGATTACGTGAGCCCTGAGGACTTTGAACAACAGGAATTCAGGAAAGCGGCTTAATCAGGTATCCATTTGTACTTGACCACTACACATCTATGAATCCACTACACATTGATCTTCAGACATACCAAGCAACTCACAAGGGGAGTCACAATTCGGGTTAATAACACCCGTTTCCCTGAACTCTCCCAAACAGGCAGCACGAAAAGCAATCTCTTGTTGGATAGCCCTAAAGCTGTAGGCCACAGTGGCCACATTCACTGCCAGCATAAGCTTTGTGCGCCTTGATGGGCTCCAGCCCTCCAGAGCGCATTGCGACAGGCCCAGGATACTACCAAAAGTCCCGGTAACGAACGTCACTGAATAACTCTGCCATTTTGGCTGAGAGAAGCCGAAAAGCGAGCTTTCATTGGTGGTCATTGTTTTAAGGCCAAACATGGCAAGATGTGCTGCTGCATCCCCAATATTCATAGATAATAATTCCGTTTTGCTTAAAAAAAATTGTTCGATAGACTGCTGTCAGACACTTGGAACTAATGAAAAGTTCCAGATGATTCGTGCTCTTGCCACACTGGCGAAGCACCTCCAAACCTTCACCTTGAGTACTGAAATATGAGCAGTCACAGAATTAACGAATTGATCGAGCTCCTCTCCCCACAGTGGCAAAAACAGGATCACCTGAATCTGGTACAGATTATTGAGGCCCTGGCCACAGAAGCTGGCCATAAAGGGCCTCTTCACGAAGTAACGGATGACCTGCTGATGTATCATCTGAAAATGAAAGGCGAGGCTCCGGATGCGATGATTCCGGGCCTCGCCAAAGATGTTGAGGTCGATTTTAAGGAAGCGCTTCTCAAGGCCCGTGGCTGTAAATGACCAGGGAACGCGCCGACTATTGAGAGGTCAGTGCTGCACACCTGAAGACAATGTCTTCAGAACAGCCTTGAGGGTATTATCATTAGCTTTCAAAGAGCCACCCAGGTAGGCAAATTCCAGCAGCGACTGGTCAGGTTTCCAGCCGTGGGAAAGACGATAGATAATACCCACCACACCGCCACGCTGGGTGCCTCCCACGCAGTGCACATACACCGGAGCAGGATGAGCACTCAATTGTTCCGCAATATGCCGGATTTGGCTCTGGTCAAGGCTGGCATTCTTGTCAAAGGATAAATCAACAACTTTAATACCCTCACTTTCCAGCCATTCACGCTCTTTATCAGCCGAGGTGATGGCAAAAACGGTTTTTATGCCAAGGTTGGCAAGACTGTGGGCACCTTCAGCACTTTCCAGCTCACCTCCCCGGTAGAAGTGATCGTCATAACGAATCAGCCAGGTTTTCAGGCCATCTCTCTTGCCAAGCACCTCATAACTCTGATGGTTCCATTCATCAGCTGTTGGCGGCAGGACTCCACGAAAACCGGATTCATAGGCCGTGACTCTGTTCTGTCCCCAGTCACAAGCTTCCTCATGGTCGGCAAGGGCACCAGGTGAAAACATATTGAGAGCCACGAAAAACAGGGAAGGGACCCAGAACCGGCAAAGTTTGACAAAGTACATTGCACTAACCTCAATCATTACTTGACAGGGTGTGGTTAAAACTAGCACAACGTTGTTTTTTTTCTAATTGGCTGATTGCCTGAAAACCAAATCCTTCCAACCACAAAGCCATCTCCTTTTTTTCCCGGTCCTGCCGATGCAAACAGTCTGAAAAGGCCTCAGAAAACTCGATGACCACAGCACTCAACAGAATGACCGGCTCCATTTTAGCGTTGACCATTTCGGCATCAGCCGCAGTGAGCAGGGCACAGCCATCAGAGTCCTGGTATCAGCAAGTCTGGTGTGAAGGGATGGATGGTAAAGTGGAACACCGGCTAAAAGACGGCCGACGTATTGACTGCCTTACGGATCAATACGCCATTGAGATTGAATTTGCCCGAAAGTGGCCGGAGGCAATCGGTCAGTCATTAAACTACAGCATGCTGACCGGGAAAAAAGCGGGGATTGTTCTGATTCTCAAAACGGCAGAGGAGCATTCCCACTGGCAGCGACTGAAGACCGTTATCAAACACTACACACTGCCCATCAAAGTATGGAAACTGGGTCCATGATCATTGGCGCTGAGCCCAGATAAAAAACTCACGATTGCCATCACCACCGGTAATCGGGCTGTCAAAATAACCACGAACCTGTAAATCAAGCTCAATGCAGCAGGCTTTGATTGATTGCTCAACCTCTGGATACAACCGGGAATCCTTGACAATTCCTCCCTTACCCAGACCGCCGGGCCCCACCTCAAACTGGGGTTTCACCAGGCTCAGCAGCTGCCCTCCCTGCTTTAGCAGAGGCACCAGCGATGGCAAAATTCTGGTTTGGGAAATAAACGACACATCCATAACCGCAAGATCAAATCCCTGTTGCTGATCCGTATGATCAAGGAGTGCAGCAGGCAATGCACGGGCATTCATCCCTTCAAGACAGATCACCCTGGGATCCTGACGCAGCGACTCGACCAGCTGGCCATGACCCACCTCAACCCCTATGACTCTGGACGCCCCGGCCTGCAATGCACAATCTGTAAACCCACCGGTAGACTGGCCAACATCAATCACGGTCGCACCGGTTAGGGATATACCAGACACCGCCAGTGCTCCGGCCAGTTTCATTCCACCCCGGGAGACAAATTGATCGGCTTCATCCTGACAGATATCAATCTCAACCCAGTCAGGGTATTTCTGACCCGCTTTGCCCGGCGTTTCCCAGCCTCCTGACTGCCGGACTTTCACCCTGCCTTCACTGATTAATCGCTGGGCCCGACTTCGGGAAGACACTTTACCCTGATCCACAAGAATAAGATCGAGTCTGCGCATAAATAAACTTTAAATAGAAACGACAACTGATCCAGCATTATACACCAGTCGCAAATCACTTCAGGTATTGCAATGGCCATACTCACCGAGGGTGATTTAACTGAAGCCTGTCAGGGAAATAATCACAGGCACGGATACTGGAAGAATTAACGAAAGCGCGCTTCATCGGCATCTTTACGGGCCGCTTTCCACTGATAAAGTGCCAAACTGGCGACTTTATCTATTTTATGCATCACTTCCTGCGCCCTGCCTTCATCCGCTATGGTCCACGGAGCAGTTATCCCGTGAAGAATATCAACCTGCACTTTTTGAGACACAGGCCGCCCTCTTTTACCCTGGGAACCCGCTTTGCCTGACTCAAGAAAAGCGTCTGCCAATTGTTCATAATCCGCTCGACGCGTCCGACGTATTTCAGGGCATGGGTTGTGAAAAGTCTCCCCCAGAATCTTATTGACAATTTTACCCACATCATCTCCAGCTGAACTCACTCCTGATAACTCATGCAGCAAGGTAAGAAAGATGCGAGGTCTTATTACACAGGCGATCTGTAAGGCTTCTTTCAGGCTGACATCATCCGGCAGGCCTTTCTCTATTGCTCCCTTCTTTCTGGATGCCTCTTGATTCAATCGATTAACCGCAGCCATTGTCCTCTCTGCTGTCAAGGCATCCACCCTGGCATTCAAATCTGAAAAGTTCATCAGCAGATCATCAAGGACTTTCATTAATGCGACAATGTCGTGTTTTGAGCATCGGCCATCTCCTGATGGCCCGGGCAAAGTGGGCGGAGGATCATTAGACGTCACATTATGATGACTTTCTTCTTTCATTGGGCCACGATAGTAAAGCGCCCCCGCCGCAAACCCACCCCCAAGGTAAAAAATCGTAGGAAGGGAAATCATACCGGTGTAGAGACCAATACCGGCGACCACCCCCACCCCTCCCAATCGTTCACACCAGGTTTTGTTCTCCCGGTAAGTGTTTCCAACAACAGGCAACAGCTTTTTGGTCGCAGGAACACAGACATCCCACACCCAGGCTCTTGCCCTCTGTAAACGGCCGCCCTCCCCTGCAGGACCGGGCTGAGTCAGATTCCGTGAACCAGCTGTTTTGACAGCTAACGCTTCCACACCTCAATCCCCAGAAAACCATAGTGGCTGAATGAGTCCTACCATTATTGGAATAACAGACACAAACCGGGTATTTAGAGTGCTAAGAGGAAACACCAGTTCCCCTGTATAACTACACACACCGTCAAGTATGCGTAAAATATCCGTTAGGTGACTCAGAAAGCTGATCAGCAATAAAGTCACCAGGAGCCTGTCGGACTTAAGCGTCCGTCTAGTGCAGTTAAGCGCTGATACCCATACCATTCGTGAAAGCTTGTTGAAGTGCGGTGGCACCATCCTTCGGCAAGGTCAGGATGAACGGGGTGTACGGGTATTAATGCTTTTCTGTACCAGTACATGGTTTCAATGAGTTTAAAGTGTACAATCTCCGTTCACCCTGAGCGGAGTCGAAGGGTGCTTGGCACGATCTATCAGAGTCCGGAGTTTCCGCCCTTCGACAGGCTCAGGACGAACGGAGTGCGGAGGCACGACACCCCCTCAAACTCATTGAAACCATGTACTAGTCCCAAAACATTTATTGTTTTTTTTCAACAGACAAAAAAAAGCCACCGGTCAGGTGGCTTTTTTTGGATGTTAAAGGCAGGCCTTTAACGGATCAGCAATTAAACTTCACCGAAGTTCAAAGCATCAGACAGTGCCTGCTCGACTTCAGAAGCCGAGATCTTGGCCGGAGTCTCAAACTCAACTTCTTCACGTCCCTTACGACGCTCAGCGTGGTAAGTCAGACCGGTACCTGCCGGGATCAGACGACCAACGACCACGTTCTCCTTCAGGCCGCGCAGGTAATCGCGCTTGCCGGTTACCGCCGCTTCGGTCAGGACACGGGTGGTCTCCTGGAAGGAAGCCGCAGAGATGAAGGATTCTGTTGCCAGAGATGCCTTGGTAATACCCAGCAGCACGCGCTCGAACTTGGCCGGGAAGCCGTTTTCACGGTTAACACGGTCATTCTCTTCCAGCAGGCGTGTGTACTCCAGCTGGTCACCACGGATAAAGGTCGAGTCACCGGTATCGGTGATTTCTACCTTACGCAGCATCTGACGCAGAATGGTCTCAATGTGCTTATCGTTAATCTTTACACCCTGCAGACGGTATACGTCCTGGATTTCGTTAACGATGTAGCGAGCCAGTTCACCAACACCCAGCAGACGCAGCACGTCGTGTGGATTGGTCGGGCCGTCGGAGATAACTTCACCGCGGGTTACCTGCTCACCCTCAAACACGTTGAGGTGACGCCATTTCGGAATCAGTTCTTCATAAGGATCAGTACCGTCAGTCGGTGTAATCACCAGACGTTTCTTACCTTTGGTTTCCTTACCGAAGCCGATGGTTCCGGAGATTTCCGCCAGGATCGAGTGCTCTTTTGGCTTACGGGCCTCAAAGAGGTCAGCAACCCTTGGCAGACCACCGGTGATGTCCCGGTTACCGGAAGACTGCTGAGGAATACGGGCAAGTACCGCACCCACTTCCACCGTGGCACCATCCACCAGGTTCACCAGGGCGTTCGCTGGCAGGAAGTACTGGGCAGGAACGTCAGTACCTGGCAGCTTCAGTTCGTTACCATTGGCATCTTTCAGCTGAATGGCTGGACGAATATCCTTACCGGCGGACGGACGATCCTTCGGATCCATCACTTCCATATTGGACAGACCGGTCAGTTCGTCTGTCTGCGTCTTCACGGTGATGTTTTCATCCATACCCTGGAATTCAACAATACCGGCGGTTTCCGTGATGATCGGGTGAGTGTGTGGATCCCACTTGGCCACGGTCTGGCCTGCTTCCACCAGATCGCCGTCCTTCACCGAAATCATTGCACCGTAAGGCAGCTTGTAACGCTCACGCTCACGGCCAAATTCATCAGCAATGGCCAGCTGTCCGGAACGGCTGACCGCTACCAGAGTACCATCCTTACGTTCAACCGACTTCAGGTTCAGCAGACGGATAGAACCTTTGTTCTTCACCGTTACGCTGTCTGCTGCTGCGTTTCTCGATGCCGCACCACCGATGTGGAAGGTACGCATGGTCAGCTGTGTGCCCGGCTCACCGATGGACTGTGCAGCGATAACACCCACTGCCTCACCCTTGTTCACCAGGTGACCACGACCCAGGTCACGGCCGTAACACTTGGAACAGATACCGTGACGGGTTTCACAGGTAATTGGGGACCGTACGCGCATCTCGTCAACATTCATGGTTTCGAGACGCTTCACCCACATTTCATCAATCAGGGTGCCGGCAGGTACGGCAATTTCACTGTCGCTGCCTGGCTTGAGTACGTCTTCTGCCACCACACGGCCCAGAATACGCTCACCCAATGGCTCTACGATATCACCGCCTTCAATGTGCGGCGTCATCAGCAGGCCGTCGCTGGTGCCACAGTC
The DNA here is from genome assembly GCF_049310205.1 of Endozoicomonas sp. ALC013. Lineage (NCBI taxonomy): Bacteria > Pseudomonadati > Pseudomonadota > Gammaproteobacteria > Oceanospirillales > Endozoicomonadaceae > Endozoicomonas > Endozoicomonas sp. ALC013. Next base: position 7,407 of record NZ_JBLYNS010000028.1, read on the forward strand.
GTCTTCAGTGACCACCAGATCCTGGGCAACGTCAACCAGACGACGGGTCAGGTAACCGGAGTTCGCTGTTTTCAGTGCAGTATCCGCCAGGCCCTTACGAGCACCGTGGGTGGAGATGAAGTACTGGAGTACGTTCAGACCTTCACGGAAATTCGCAGTAATCGGCGTTTCGATGATGGAGCCGTCTGGCTTGGCCATCAGACCACGCATACCCGCCAGCTGACGAATCTGTGCCGCACTACCCCGGGCTCCGGAGTCCGCCATCATGTAGACGCTGTTGAAGGATTCCTGCTCTTCTTCATCGCCCTGCTTGTTGATCACCGTGTCGGACTTCAGGTTATCCATCATCCGCTTGGCCAGCATTTCGTTGGCACGGGACCAGATATCGATAACCTTGTTGTACTTCTCACCGGCAGTGACCAGACCAGAAGCAAACTGGTTTTCGATTTCCTTAACCTCTTCGTTGGCATCATCGATGATGCGCGCCTTCTCAGGAGGAATAACGAAATCGTTAACACCGATGGAAGTACCGGAAATCGTTGCGTACTGGAAGCCCAGATACATCATCTGGTCAGCGAAGATAACGGTTTCTTTCAGACCAACGTTACGGTAACAGGCATTCAACAGGCCGGAGATCGCCTTCTTCTTCATGGCCTGGTTAACCAGGGCAAAAGGCAGACCTTCAGGCACGATATCCCACAGGATCATTCGTCCAACGGTGGTATCCGCCAGGAACTTGTTGTCGTGCTCGACACCTTCACCGTCCCGGTACTTCTCATGGACACGCACCTTGATGCGGGCATGCAGATCAACCGCCTTGGTACGGTAGGCTCGCATAACTTCGTCGATATCAACGAAGGCCATACCTTCACCCTTGGCATTGATGCGCTCACGGGTGATGTAGTACAGACCCAGTACCACGTCCTGGGAAGGTACGATGATCGGCTCACCATTAGCGGGTGCCAGGATGTTGTTGGTGGACATCATCAGGGCACGGGCTTCGAGCTGGGCTTCCAGCGTCAGCGGTACGTGCACCGCCATCTGGTCACCGTCGAAGTCGGCGTTATAGGCGGCACACACCAGTGGGTGCAACTGAATCGCCTTACCTTCGATCAGTACCGGTTCGAACGCCTGAATACCCAGACGGTGCAGGGTTGGCGCACGGTTCAGCATGACCGGGTGTTCGCGGATGACATCCGCCAGAACGTCCCACACCTCAGGGGTTTCCCGCTCAACCATCTTCTTGGCGGCTTTAATGGTGGTAGCCAGACCTTTGGCTTCCAGCTTACCGAAGATAAATGGCTTGAACAGTTCCAGCGCCATCTTCTTGGGCAGACCGCACTGATGCAGACGCAGGGTAGGACCTACGGTAATAACCGAACGACCAGAGTAGTCTACACGCTTACCCAGCAGGTTCTGACGGAAACGACCCTGCTTACCCTTGATCATGTCGGCCAGGGACTTCAGGGGACGCTTGTTGGAACCGGTGATGGCACGACCACGACGGCCGTTATCCAGCAGCGCGTCAACAGACTCCTGCAACATCCGCTTTTCGTTACGGACGATGATGTCCGGCGCGTTCAGGTCCAGCAGACGCTTCAGACGGTTGTTACGGTTGATCACCCGGCGATACAGATCGTTCAGGTCAGACGTGGCAAAACGGCCACCGTCCAGCGGCACCAGAGGGCGCAGATCTGGCGGCAGAACCGGCAGAACGGTCAGGATCATCCACTCAGGGTTGTTGCCTGAGTTATGGAACGCTTCCAGCAGCTTCAGACGCTTGCTCAGCTTCTTCAGCTTGGTTTCAGAGTTGGTCTGTGGAATCTCTTCACGCAGCGTGTTGACTTCGTCTTCGATGTCGATATCCGCCAGCAGACCCTTGATGGCTTCGGCACCCATGCGGGCATCAAAGTCATCACCAAACTCTTCCAGAGCTTCGTAGTATTGCTCATCCGACAGCAGCTGGTTTTTCTCCAGCGTGGTCATGCCCGGATCAACAACAACGTAAGATTCAAAGTACAGTACCCGCTCGATATCACGCAGGGTCATGTCCAGCAACAGACCGATACGGGATGGCAGGGATTTCAGGAACCAGATGTGGGCCACCGGGCTGGCCAACTCAATGTGACCCATGCGCTCACGACGCACCTTGGCCAGGGCAACCTCAACACCACACTTCTCACAAATAACACCACGGTGCTTCAGTCGCTTGTACTTGCCACAGAGGCACTCGTAGTCTTTGACCGGGCCAAAAATCTTGGCACAGAACAGACCGTCACGCTCAGGCTTGAACGTACGGTAATTGATGGTTTCCGGCTTTTTCACTTCGCCGTATGACCAGGACCGGATCATGTCCGGTGAAGCCAGCGCAATCCGAATAGCATCGAATTCGTCCGTCTGGCCCTGTGTCTTGAGCAGATTCAATAAGTCTTTCAAGATCGTATCTCCTCGCGGTGCAAGGTGCCTGCTGTTCTATCAGAGAGCAGGCACCCTGGCCACACGTTCGTTATTCGGTTTCCAGTTCGATGTCGATGCCCAGTGAGCGGATTTCCTTCAACAGTACGTTGAAGGATTCCGGCATACCGGCTTCCATTCTGTGGTCGCCATCCACGATGTTTTTGTACATCTTGGTACGGCCAGTGACGTCATCGGACTTCACAGTCAGCATTTCCTGCAGAGTGTAGGCAGCACCGTAAGCTTCCAGTGCCCAGACCTCCATCTCCCCGAAACGCTGGCCACCGAATTGTGCCTTACCACCCAGAGGCTGCTGGGTAACAAGAGAGTAAGAACCAGTAGAACGAGCGTGCATCTTGTCGTCTACCAAGTGGTTCAGCTTGAGCATGTACATGTAGCCAACGGTGACCGGACGCTCAAAGGATTCGCCGGTACGACCGTCAAACAGCTTGACCTGACCACTGTCGTTCATGTCCGCCAGGCGCAGCAGCCGCTTGATCTCGGTCTCTTTGGCACCGTCAAATACCGCCGTTGCCATCGGGACACCGCCACGCAGGTTGCGGGCCAGCTCCAGCACTTCGGTATCGCTGAAGGAGTCAACTTCCACCGGGCTGGAACCAGGGATACCGTTGTAAACTTCGTCCAGGAACTTGCGCAGTTGCGCCATGCTCTGCTGAGCTTCCAGCATGCGGTTGATCTTGACGCCAAGGCCCTTGGCCGCAGCACCCAGGTGAGTCTCCAGCACCTGACCAACGTTCATTCGCGATGGTACACCCAGAGGGTTCAGTACGATATCAACCGGATTACCCTCTTCATCGTGCGGCATGTCTTCTACCGGCATGATGACGGAGATAACACCCTTGTTACCGTGACGTCCCGCCATCTTGTCACCAGGCTGAATACGACGCTTGATGGCCAGGTAGACCTTGACGATCTTCAGCACGCCAGGGGCCATATCATCGCCAGTCTGGAGCTTCTTCTTCTTGTCTTCGAAGCGCTCATCCAGCTGGGCACGACGCTCTTTCAGCTGTTCTCTGGACAGATCCAGCATCTCATTGAGTGCTTCGTCTTCCATGGACAGTTTGAACCACTGCTCGTGCTCCAGGCCATCCAGATAGCTGTCGCTGATCCGGTCACCCTTGCCAAGACCCGGGGCGCGAACCACCGGCTGATCACGCAGGGCACCACGCAGACGGGCGAAGGTGTCATGCTCAACCACACGGAACTCTTCATTCAGGTCCTTGCGGTATTCATCCAGTTGCGCCTTTTCAATAGAAAGCGCACGGGAGTCCTTCTCTACGCCATCACGGGTAAAGACCTGCACGTCAATAACGGTACCTTTGACACTGGTCGGCACACGCAGAGAGGTATCCTTAACATCGGATGCCTTCTCACCGAAGATGGCACGCAGCAGCTTTTCTTCCGGCGTCAGCTGGGTTTCACCTTTTGGCGTCACCTTACCCACCAGAATGTCACCAGCGCCCACTTCTGCACCCACATAAACGATACCGGCTTCATCCAGCTTGTTCAGGGCGGACTCACCAACGTTGGGAATATCGCCAGTGATCTCTTCGGAACCCAGCTTGGTGTCACGGGCCACACAGGTCAGTTCCTGGATGTGGATGGTGGTAAAGCGGTCTTCCTGAACAACACGCTCAGAGATGAGGATGGAGTCCTCAAAGTTGTAACCGTTCCAGGGCATGAACGCGACGCGCATGTTCTGACCCAGCGCCAGTTCACCCATGTCCACCGACGGACCGTCCGCCATGATGTCGCCACGGGCAATCTGATCGCCCGCCTTCACCAGGGAACGCTGGTTAATACAGGTATTCTGGTTAGAACGGGTGTATTTGGTCAGGTTGTAGATATCAACACCGGCCTCACCTGGCTGCACTTCATCATCATTCACACGCACCACGATACGGGCTGCGTCAACGGTATCGATCACACCGCCACGACGGGCAACCACACAGACACCGGAGTCGGAAGCCACGTTACGCTCCATACCGGTACCCACCAGAGGCTTCTCTGCTCTCAGGGTTGGTACGGCCTGACGTTGCATGTTCGATCCCATCAAGGCACGGTTAGCGTCGTCGTGCTCAAGGAATGGAATCAGAGAGGCTGCAACCGACACCATCTGCTTGGTGGATACGTCCATGTACTGGACTTTATCCGGGCTCATCAGGGTGGCTTCACCACGGTAACGGACAACAACCAGCTCTTCCGTCAGTTGTCGTTTTTTGTCCATGGCCGCAGAAGCCTGGGCGATAACGTATTCACCTTCTTCGATAGCAGACAGGTAATCCACGTCATCAGTGACCTGGCCATCAACAACGCGACGATATGGCGCTTCCAGGAAGCCATAGTCGTTGGTACGGGCATAGGTAGCCAGCGAGTTGATCAGACCGATGTTTGGACCTTCAGGCGTCTCGATGGGGCATACACGACCGTAGTGAGTCGCGTGTACGTCACGCACCTCGAAGCCGGCACGCTCACGGGTCAGACCGCCCGGGCCCAACGCAGATACACGACGCTTGTGAGTAATCTCGGACAGCGGGTTGTTCTGGTCCATAAACTGGGACAGCTGGCTGGAACCGAAGAATTCCTTGATTGCCGCCGCTACCGGTTTGGCGTTGATCAGATCCTGAGGCATCAGGCCTTCGGACTCCGCCAGGCTCAGACGTTCCTTAACGGCACGCTCAACACGTACCAGACCGACACGGAACTGGTTCTCAGCCATTTCGCCCACGGAACGTACACGACGGTTACCCAGGTGATCGATATCGTCACAGATCCCTTTACCGTTGCGGATATCAACGAGGATGCGCAGGACATCAATAATGTCGGAGTTATCCAGAACACCGGAACCGGTATCTTCATCACGTCCCAGACGACGGTTGAACTTCATTCGACCGACGGCAGACAGATCATAACGCTCGGTGGAGAAGAACAGGTTCTGGAACAGGGCTTCAGCAGCATCCTGCGTTGGCGGCTCGCCAGGACGCATCATGCGGTAGATTTCAACGAGCGCTTCCAGACGGTTGGTGGTGGTATCTGCACGCAGGGTGTCAGACATGAACGGACCACACTCCAGCTCATTGATGTACAGCGTTTCTACGGTTTTGATACCGGCAGACAGCAGTTTTTCATAAACGTCAGGGGTGATCTCAGTGTTGCACTCAACAATGATTTCACCAGTAGATTTGTGAATAACAGTCTTCGCCAGAACACGGCCATAGATATAATCTACCGGCGCTTCCAGGTTCTTGATGTTGGCTTTTTGCAGGTCACGGAGGTGTCGTGCAGTGACACGACGGCCCTGCTCTACAACAACGTTACCGTCGTTATCGTAGATATCAAAGCTGGCCGCCTCGCCTCTCAGACGATCGGCAACAAACTCGGTGCTGACATTTTCAGCGCCAATGTTGAATTCAACAAAATCAAAGAAATTATCAAGAATTTCTTCATTGGAAAGCCCGATGGCTCTCAGCAGGATGGTGGCAGGCAGCTTACGACGACGGTCGATACGGACATACAGCAGATCCTTTGGATCAAACTCAAAGTCCAGCCATGAACCACGGTAAGGAATAACACGGGCAGAATACAGCAGCTTACCGGAGGAGTGAGTCTTACCCCGGTCATTATCAAAGAATACGCCCGGAGAGCGATGCAGCTGAGATACGATAACACGCTCTGTACCATTGATAACAAAGGTACCGTTATCGGTCATGAGCGGAATTTCGCCCATGTACACTTCCTGCTCTTTGATATCCTTGATTGCCTTGTTAGCGGAGTCTTTATCGTAGATAATCAGGCGCACCTTGACCCGCAGAGGTACTGCGTAAGTGACACCCCTGAGCTGGCATTCCTTGACATCAAACGCAGGAGCACCCAGTCTGTAGCTAACATATTCAAGGGCGGCATTGCCGGAATAGCTTACGATTGGAAAGACGGATTTGAAGGCTGCGTGCAGCCCGATATCTTCTCTGGCTGCCGGTTCTTTATCTGACTGCAACAGCTTGTGATATGAATCAAGCTGAATCGCCAGCAGATACGGCACATTCATGACACTCGGCAGCTTGCCGAAGTCCTTGCGGATGCGTTTTTTCTCTGTATACGAGTATGCCATCAGCGTTCCCCAGCTTGGTTACCTGTTTTTGACTTCAGGCGGCGTCGCCTAGCCATAGTAGGTTAGTTCGAGAGCGGGTGGCTCCCTGTCAAAACCAATAAATTTTCAACTTTTATGGTCATCTACTGACCTGTATCACAGACACCCCTGAGGTGTTGCAGATACTCTTAATGCCGTTACAGACACTGTGCATCGTTGTCGACACTTCATGTCGTGATAGACATCAACCGTTGTATGAGCTTTAGCGCCTGAACAGAAAGCAACCTGACACTATTGTTCAGATTTACTACCCTGCTTTCACGGCAATACCGCTTACATCGCACAAGGCAACGGAAGCGGTATTCAAATCTGCCCAATGGTTTATTAGACAGCTTTTATATGTCAGGCTGGGCAAAACGGTCAGCGCATGAATTCTCTACAGCAATCTACCATCATCTCACAGCTCGATCTGAAGTGGTACTGCAATTACCGGAAAACCCCTGTATTTAAACGTTTTACACCATCACAAAAAGCCTTCTCCAGATTGATCAGTTTCTGTGACGACTTTTCCAGGTCCATACCGCTGCCACAACGATCTGCCAAAACAGCAATACCCCGATCAACATCACGAAGAACCCCATCCAGCCATAAAGACTGAAAAGAATGGGAAGTTTCATGATATAGAACAGGATCTACGTGCAAATACAGTTACTCAGACGATATAGCTCATACAACGGAAAAAAGGCCGGCACCCTCGCAGGCACCAGCCACCTGAATCTATTATGCAACAGACCCGGGATTATGCAATGCTTTTGTAGAAATTACTTGATTTCTACTTTAGCACCAGCTTCTTCCAGCTGCTTCTTCAGCTCTTCAGCTTCTTCTTTAGAAGCGCCTTCTTTCAGAGGAGCTGGAGCGCCGTCTACAACAGCCTTGGCTTCTTTCAGACCCAGACCAGTAGCAGCACGTACTACCTTGATGACGTTAACTTTCTTCTCGCCAGCGTCAGCCAGGATTACGTCGAACTCAGTTTTTTCTTCAGCAGCGGCAGCAGCTTCAGCAGGAGCAGCAGCAACAGCAACAGCAGCAGCAGCAGAAACGCCGAACTTTTCTTCCATAGCGGAAACCAGTTCAACAACGTCCATTACAGACATTTCAGCGATTGCATTCAGGATATCTTCTTTGGACAGAGCCATCTCTATATCTCCAAAAATCTTGGTTGGGGCAAACAAACAGTCAACCCCGGAATTTGTTTAAGCAAAAAAGCAAGAAAACCAATCCGGCAAGGATTAAGCGGCTTTCTTCTTCTCGTCGGCAACAGCTGCCACAACACGGGTAATGCTTGCAGGAATCTCGTTCAGAGTTCTTGCCAGCTTGGTTACCGGTGCGATCATTACGCTCATCAGCATTGCGCGAGCCTGATCCAGAGTAGGCATCTTGGCCAGAACATCGATCTGTTCTGCACCCAGCAACTGTCCGGAAATAGACAGGGCTTTGATGTCCAGCTCTTTGTTCTCTTTGGCAAAATCCTTCATCAGACGCGCAGCGGCACCCGGATCTTCCATAGAGAAAGCAAGCACAGTAGGGCCTACCAGAACTTCCTGCAGGCACTGAAGCTCAGTACCTTCTACAGCGCGCTTGGCCAGGGTGTTACGAACTACCTTCAGGTAGACGCCACCTTCACGAGCCTGCTTACGCAGAGCAGTCATTTGACTAACAGTAAGACCACGGTAGTCCGCGATTACAGCCGACAGAGCGCTTTGTGCAGCCTCGCTGACTTCGGCCACAATAGCCTTCTTGTCTTCGAGTCCTAACGCCATGGGCTTTACTCCAAATTTATGAAGTTTCACTTATGATTTATCCAAGATAAATCATTAAGCGCTTACAATACGGTGATGGGTGTATATCGTTTTGGATAAAACGCATACTCACCGTCTACGCAGGACATTAAGCCCTCCACCTATAACCCTTTCCGAAGAAAGGCCCCTGACTGAACAGGCACGGCATTGGACACCTGCGATCTTTGACGACCCCCGCCACGAAAGCAGGGACCCCAAAGAGGGTTGCGGCTGGCTTGCACCAGCCAGAAATCTGACAATCCAGATTTCAGCAATTCTTTCTATCGCTTACGCAGACAGAGAAGACATGTCGATAGTCAGACCCGGACCCATGGTAGAGGACAGGGTAACTTTCTTCATGTAAACGCCTTTGCTGGAAGAAGGCTTCAGCTTCTTCAGATCAACCAGCAGAGCTTCAACGTTCTGCTTCAGGGCAGCCGCTTCGAAGTCGATCTTACCAACGCCAGCGTGGATGATACCGTTCTTGTCAGTACGGAAACGAACCTGACCAGCCTTAGCGTTCTTAACCGCTTCAGCAACGTTAGGTGTTACAGTACCAACCTTAGGGTTAGGCATCAGGCCGCGTGGACCGAGAATCTGACCCAGCTGACCAACAACGCGCATCGCATCAGGAGAGGCGATCACTACGTCGAAGTCCATCTGACCCGCTTTAACCTGCTCAGCCAGGTCTTCCATACCAACCACTTCAGCACCTGCTTCTTTAGCGGCTTCAGCGTTAGCACCCTGGGTGAACACAGCAACACGGACGTCTTTACCGGTACCGTTAGGCAGTACGGTAGAACCACGAACTACCTGGTCAGATTTACGAGGATCCACACCCAGGTTGACAGAAACTTCGATCGTTTCCTTGAACTTGACGCTGGAGATCTCTTTCAGCAGGCTGGCGGCTTCTTCAAAGCCGTAAGACTTGGTAGAGTCGATCTTTTCAGCAATCAGCTTGGCACGCTTTGACATCTTAGCCATTACTCAACACCCTCCACGATCAGACCCATGGAACGAGCTGAACCAGCAATGGTACGTACCGCTGCGTCTTCGTCAGCAGCTGTCAGATCAGGCTCTTTGATCTTGGCAACTTCAAGCAGTTGCTCGCGAGTCACTGTACCGACTTTCTCGGTATTTGGACGGCCAGAACCCTTCTTCAGCTTCAGAGTTTTCATCAGCAGAACAGAAGCAGGCGGAGTCTTGGTTTCGAAAGTGAAACTGCGATCGCTGTATACAGTAATAACAACAGGAATCGGCATGCCAGCATCCATTTTCTGGGTGCTTGCGTTGAACGCCTTACAGAATTCCATGATGTTAACACCGTGCTGACCCAGAGCAGGACCAACAGGTGGGGATGGGTTTGCCTGTCCAGCAGGCACTTGAAGCTTAATATAAGCTTGTACTTTCTTGGCCATTGTTAACCTCTACGTGGGTCACTGCCTCATTTGACGCTCTATCCCGGGCTCCTTAACAAGAAATCCCGAAAAAACATCAAATTCCACGGCTACCCGTCTACAAAGCGCGGTAGTTTACAGAAATCATCCCGAAAGCACCAGCGCAAAAACACGTAAGATAATTGCAATTTACACAATTATCGTTTTCAGCCCGAATAATAAGGGAGGATGCAAGCCCAACCCCCAAAAACACAAAACCCCGCGGCCTGAACTGGCAAACGGGGTTATGGGATCAATTTGATCAGCTTACACTTTTTCAACCTGGCCAAACTCAAGCTCGACCGGCGTTGAGCGACCAAAGATCATTACCGCCACCTGGAGACGACTCTTCTCGTAGTTAACACCTTCCACCACACCGTTAAAGTCGGCAAAAGGACCTTCAATAACACGAACCATCTCACCCGGCTCAAACAGAGTCTTGGGCCTTGGAGCCTCAGCACCTTCGTGCACACGACGAAGAATCGCATCCGCTTCTTTTTCAGTGATCGGCGCAGGCTTGTCGGCCGTACCACCGATAAAGCCCATCACCCGTGGCGTATCTTTAATCAGATGCCACGAGTCTTCGTTCATTTCCATCTGGACTAACACATAGCCCGGAAAGAATTTTCTTTCGCTCTTGCGCTTCTGGCCGTTTTTAATCTCTACCACTTCCTCGGTAGGCACCAGAATTTCGCCAAAATACTCTTCCATAGCAAGACGCTTGATACGCTCATTCAAAGAGCGCAACACCTGCTTCTCGTATCCAGAGTAGGCATGAACCACATACCATCGTTTCGCCATGTCCTGTCCCTATCAAATCAGGCTGCTGATCATCCAGCCTAGCAGAGAATCGAGCCCCCACAAAATAAGGCCCATCACTAACACGACGGCAACCACCACCAGAGTAGTTTGCACCGTCTCCTGACGAGTAGGCCAGACAACCTTGCGAATCTCGGTTTTGGCATCCTTCAGCAACGTCCAGAAGGCACCACCCTTTATCGTCTGCAGAGCAACAAACCCGGCAACCGCCGCAATCACCAGCAAACCGACAACCCTGAGAAGGAGCGACTCAGCAGAGAAGTAATAATTACCGTAAACACCAACAGCGACCAGAACCGCCACAAGGCCCCATTTGAGACCATCCAGACGACCCGAAGTCGCAATTTCAGAATTTCCACTCATCAGCTTGATTTTCTCTATCCAGGCTTTCTTGAAAAGATCTTTAAAAAGACCTCTGAGAACAAGCACCCCAGGAGCTTGATCATTGGAAATGGCAGGCCAGGAGGGAATCGAACCCCCAACCCCCGGTTTTGGAGACCGGTGCTCTACCAATTGAACTACTGGCCTAAATCGCTATCACTCTGGATTGCAGTGCCGGTGAATTATAATCATGATTAACCGACCTGAAAAGCCTTTCGACTTATCGAGCACAAAAACCAATCAGTACCCGAGAAAAGAGACACGCATCTCTCAAAAACAAAACATTTCAACAAACACCCGAAAGGGAAGAAAAGATAAAAACCCCTTTCGTTTCAGTATCTTATCACATCAGCCGGTCTTTTCAAGCCCCTTCAACCTTCCCACTCATGCCGCCTGTGGACACACACAAACCATGCAACCACAAAATAAACGACAAATCACCAGTGACAAGCTCAAGGGCCTCGAACCGCCGCATATAAAACAGCAATCGAAAGAAAAAAGCAAGAATAGAGGAAAGAAAAGTTGGCAGTGGACAGATAAAGAAAAAGCGAAAGCAACTTTATTTTCTGCCCACCGCCAACTTTTATTGCGTCTTGACGTTGATAGATTGGTTGGGAAATGTAGATGAACAGAGTCTTTACCTGAGTGTATTGATACTGGGAGAGATTGAAAAGGGGTCAAAAAAAATCAAGATCCTGCCCGGCGTAGAGAAATTACGCAACTGGCTGGAATTTGACCTGAAAGACAGATTCAGGCATCGAATCCTGCCAGTGGACATAAGTTCGGCCCTTAAATGGGGCTCAATTCAAACCGAAGCCGAACAGGTACCCCCCCAATACCGGCTATTGATGGATTAATGCAGTGACGGGTTTAGTCCATAATTGCACCGTGGTTGCCCGTAATGTCGATGATATGCGACAGAGTCAGGCTGAGCTGTTTACCCGTGGGATGAATCCTCTTGTTGATGATTAGTAAGTGCCCCTGATTTTCTGGCAATCTGCTCAAAGCTCACTTGTAATAGATGATGGCAGTAATAACCAGCTCGACTTAAGACTTGTATGACACGAAAACCCGGTCAGGTTTAAATAAATTAAAAAGCCGACATCAGGGAGCAATTTTTTCCAGCTTCGCTTTTATTATTTATTACCGACATTTTCCCTAAAATACTCCGGCTATCGCAAGGAATTATAAACATTCTTGAGCGATCAGGAACCCTCGTCCGGCAGGGTGGGGACGTCACAAAGAGTATTTAAGTACTAAAGTTTCAATTTAAGTGATTTTTTATATCGGAACTACAGTAACATTCAGTTGTCCAAAGATTACCAATTCTGTATTTCCCTGCGGATGGTAAAAAATGAAAGCATCTATAGGTCAAGTTGTCCGACTAAAAACTGATGGTCCAGATAGGGTCATCCAGAGTGTTACATTTGGCCTGAAAAATTATTACTACTGTTAGTCGATTTTTTTGCTATGACAATGGATATTCAAGTTTATTATGGGGGTCAGCATGCTATTTCCGGACTTACCAAGCTGATTAATGAAAATATTTCTAATGAAAATCAAGCCATTTATGAAGAGGTCAAGTTAGGGACTAGCCTGTTACTTTTAGGCCTCCTTCCAAATGAGGAGCAATGGCTTAGAACTCTTGATAAGAGGCTTGTATGCATAGTGCCCGGTATAATGTCACTGCTTGGTGCAGGTATAACCGTATATCTATCCCCTGATTGTGATACTTCATATATTACAAAAGGTTTTTTTGATGGCGCAAAGGACGGCTTGATTTATTACTCGGCTTCATCTTGCATCATGAATAAAATAACCACGGTAGCAATCGAAACAATTTTCAAATAAGTTCATCGTTAAATATATTTTTTATTATGGTAAGTGTAACACTATCCCTTTTTCCAACTGGTGTTCCAATGAACTCTAAACGATGTAAATAAAATGCAGAATCATCTCCAAACTTAGTAATCAAATGACCATCAGGAAAAGAGCACTTGGACCAAATTGATTGCCTGGAACCACCATCCCCTGAACTAACCTCTTCATACTTTAAAATATATTTTTCTCCCATATCATCTGAAACTATGTACTGTTCTTTAGCTGGGGTTAAGTTTGTAGATAAACCGGAATTATACATTGAATCTCTCCACTAACTCATATAAGTGATCGACCAGTATAGACAATATCCGTGTCATCAGTCTATTCAGTTATTGCCAAACGGGTTGAACTATTCCGGTGTTTTTGGGTAGTCAGGAAATAGCTTATTTACCAGGATATCTCTTGACTTAAACATTGCGTCTACATAGATTCTGGGTTTGTAACCAGAATTGGAAAAGTCATGAACACCTCCACAATATTGATGTTCTTTTCCAATAATTTCAATTAATTTTTCTTTAATTTTTTCTGCTTCTTCCAGGTTGTTAACCATAATATCGACACCGACATCACCCCATATGATTTCTTTGATAGGAATATCGTTGAGTTTTTCTTGTAAGGCCATTAGTAATTGACTCTCTTTTTCTTCTTTTGTCAGCTTGTCAAAAGACTGTGACTGCTCAACATTTGGTGGTAAAAAGTCATTTCCTGGAAGCTCTTTATTGGTTTTAATAGGCTGTGGATATGTCTCTGTCATATTTCCAACCAAATTTGGGGCAGTTACAAAAGACTGGGTGGATGGGGAAGAATCTTTTTTAACTGGATTTTTATTTTTCTCCGCTGCCAGTTCTTTAAAATATTTTATCAACTGTGGTTTCAACACTTCAAATCCTTCGAAGCACATACCATGAAACTCCTCTTTACACATAATGCAGTAATCGGTAAGTTTCTTTCTTTTCTTTTTATGAGAAAAGCTATTCGAGCTGGCACCATCAGAAATTTCTGCTTCGCCCGAAGCAACCAGAAAATCACCATTTTTAACCGCTGCTGCAACCACACGATTGCCTTGCTTATCGACAATAAAAACCAGCCCGGGGCTATCAAAATCAAATTCAATAGCATTGCTCTCGGAGCCCACGGACCTGGTGGTTATTGCTGTCGTAGTAGCAACTGAAACACGGGCACCTTCCTCATCTATTTTGGCCACGATTGTTTGTTTTGTACTGAGAGAGTCAGGTGTCGGTCCGCCTAATTTCTTTAATTTGTCCGGAGTTATTTTTATACCCCGGAAAGAACCAATCTGATCCAACAGATCGCTGTTCGTACTGTTTATTTTCATTACGGGGAACGTCAGTTTAACTTCTCTGGGTGTGCGGTTAATTGATTTGTCAATCAGATAATCAATGGTCTCTTTAGTAATACTGCCAATGGCATCAGGTGAATCTTGACGCGGTGCTATCGCCACCAGGTAAAGCTCATTCTCTCCTTGCCTGAATGGTTTGGCAATGGCTTCAAATTTTCGGCTACGCTCATCAGAGTAACCTATCTGATCCTTTATACTCATCATTTTGACGTTAATTATGGACCCGTCTGCACACCTGAATGGACGAGACTTAGTGTTACTTGCATTAAACGCATGAGCCCATTTTGCCTTGAGTGACACGACATTGTTTATGGTGGTGTCAATCGAATCCCGAAGGGGATGATTTGCCAGCAATCCAGGGATTTCACCCCCGGTAACTTGTTCGACGTATTGATCCGTCACATCAGCTATGTTTTTATTGCCATCAGAGGTTAGCAGCTCTGCTTTATAGTGCTCAGTGAGGTTATCAACAAAACCCTTTTCGTGGCCCGGATTATATGCGGATGCCATGAAGTTCAATATAGAAAGCATCTGGTCCTTTCGGAAAGGATGCTTTCTGCTGAAACGCCCCAGTTCATTATGGATTGCCGAATCAAGATGTGGTGTCAGTTCTCCTTGAGGTATGTCGAGGATCATTTCCTTATCGTTGTTATCCATGGTTGCCAGTAACATACCCAGTGACGCGGCCAGGCTTGAATCGGACAAAGCAGTGCTGGACTGACCTGCAGGTTTTAATATTTCAAACGCCAGATCACGAATACATGCGCTAACTATTTTTTTAGCTCGATCCTGGTATTCTTGCTGGTTGCAGGTTGTTGTTTCAATCGATGCACGTGTAGGAACAGTTGGTATTGGGGGTAAGCCGACTGAGTTGAACATTTTGCTACTCCTGATTCTGTTAATGTTAATAACATCCGCAAGGCAAGTAATTTTTTATCAGTTCGCTATTGAGGTCTCCTTCCACCACTGAGAAGATTCCATCTTTATTTACTCCAATGGCGCTAAAATCTACAGCGCTAACAAGACTAGTTTAATCACTTTTCCGACGATTGCTCGGCATCCTGATGTTTGTCGTGAGCAATAAGTCGTCGGTAATTACCAACTATTCGTGCTCTGGTTTCAGGTCATGGGCCGCCGAAACTCAACTCTACCTCCTTTTCTGCCCACTTTCTTTTTCTGAAAACTGCCAACTACTCCCTGATGTGTATTATTCTGTAAGGATCATAAACAGAACGGGAAGAAGCGAATGGCTCAGGCCGAGCAGTTACAATTTATGACACCGGAAGCCTATCTGGCGTTTGAACAGCAGGCAGACCAGCGGCATGAGTACGTTAACGGGCTGATCATCGCCATGGCGGGTGCCAGCCGCAGGCACAATCTGCTTACCCTGGCGTTTGCCTCCCTGCTGCGTGCTCACCTGCAGGGCAGCCCCTGCAGAGCTTACTCCAGTGATATGAAAGTGAATGCCAGCCATAAAGGGAATGATGTTTTTTATTATCCGGATGTGATGGTGGCCTGTAACGATTCTGACCAGAACGCCTATGTTGAAGATCAGCCAACCGTGATTGCCGAAGTGCTATCCCCCACCACCGAGGCAAGAGACCGGATGGAAAAGCTTGCAGCCTACACCGCCATCAAGGGGTTGAAGGAGTATGTATTGATCCATCAGGATAAGATTGCCGTAGATCTCTACCAGAGTACCGACAGCGGCTGGGAGATCATCCGCCTGCAGCAGGAGACCGATACCTTGCTGCTCCATTCCATCGGGTTTTCAGTTACGCTTCGGGAGCTTTATGAAGATGTGGTGGGGGTTCTTTAAGTGGTAGTCATCAGTGGGCAGATAAAGACCACTGATCCGCTTTTAATTTTTTTCAGCCATCATCACTTCAGTTGCTTTTATTAATCCGTTGCATAAAGACACTCAACAGCAGGTTGTCGATGAAACTGTTGATTTTATTGCTCATGAGTCGTCCGGTAATGGCACGCATTTACCCATCACGCGCAAACAAACAAAAAACAAGGATAACATACAGCCCGTAGTTGAGCCCTCCTATGCTACTTTGACCGAATTACCCCCTCCGAACTTCTGTCGTCAAGCTGAAGAAATATTAACACTCCATGGCGAAACCATCTCATTGCATGATTTATTATTTTCCAATATACGACGCTGGGGCTTTCATGGAGTTGACACCTGCCAGATTGGATCGCTTGATCACTCTGCCACTTCTTAGTTTTAGACAGTTTTCAGATTTAATTGAATTGCTATTGCTTTTGGTTTGTTTTGCAGCATGCTTACGATTATTTAATTTTACCTTCATTTGTTTTAATCTTGTTTCGTTTCTATTCAAGGTTAGTTTCATTTGTTCTAATCTATCCTCGTTTTCTGTAAAACAGTGAAGTTTAATCACACTGAGATTGTGAGCTGTATGGGCAATAGCTGCTGATAATAATCCATGGTTTTTATATATATTGTTATATTTAAAACCTGCTATAGCTTCAATAAATATATGGGTGAAAGATGGTTTTGCAGTGCAAAGATGTGCAATTCCAAATAGAAAAGCACTAATGATCTCCGGGATATACCCTGCGCCAAAAGGTAGGTTTGATTTTATAAGTTGTGGGCAAATAACCCTGAATAATGCCTCTTCAATGAAGGCATTTTTGAATATTTCCTTTGTAGACAATTTTTCTATAAAACCTTCTTCATAGGGGTTAAAATCTGTTCGTCCTGTTAACTTTTTCTCCACCATTAATAAAGGCCTTGCTAATAATAACTGCACAAGGGTGTATGTTAGCCTCATACCCGTCCCCAAGAAAATTTTTTTAACTTGATCTTGTAATACTTCTATGGATCGATTGCCAGCAAAAGCTTTAATGGATGAATTTACCGCTGGTGCCAATGAAGATATAAAAGGCGATAAATTTGACGATATAACGCCCATAAATAACCACCCTATGCGTTTAGATCAGGAGGTTAGACCATTAAAAATAGTTTTTCCTCAATTCGGGTTAAAACTATTGACGGTAGCAGGTATTACCAAACGCTTGTCACCAACGGGCTCTCTCTCAAATTACGATCTGCAGTAACAAGTGTTGCACCGAGATGAATCGCGGTGGCGGCAATCAAACGGTCCGCCGGATCATTATTAATACTGCTGTCCAGGTTCACGGAGAGCTCTGCAATGATTGGGTTAATAGGGATAACGTCGATTGCTCTTGCCTGTAATGCCAATTGGCAAAAACTCTCGGCGCTCAATTCCAGTTGCAGCCGTCTACGTTTTATCAGCATGGCTACTTCCCAGAGGGTGATATCGCAAATCATCAGCTGGCCTTTGCGATCACCCTGTTGGATGATTTGCTTTGCCTGTTTGCTGAGTTTGTCGTGTTGCAGGGCATCCCAGATAAAGGCACAGGTATCCAATAAAATCATTGCCGGTTTTCCCAGGGTTCATCCAATGGATCGATAATATCGTTGGCAATGGCATTTTTACCCACTTCCTTCAGGGTTTTTCTTGAATACTTCTTTAACGCATCGGGGGCGCAGATGGTCGCCAGTGTTTGACCATTAGAAGTCACGATAAAGGGTTGGCCTTGTTGGGCTTTTTTCAGGTAATCAAGCAGGTTAGCTCTCAGTTCGCTGATATTGACCTGTTCCACTCTTTATTCCTTGTACAAAATCTTTGTACTTCTCAAGCTAGTTCAGCCGGAGTGCTTCTGCAAGAGGCAGTGGGCAGTGGGCAGTGGGCAGTGGGCAGTGGGCAGTGGGCAGTGGGCAGTGGGCAGTGGGCAGTGGGCAGTGAACGCTTTTTCTGCCAACTGGCTACTGTCAACTGCCAACTTGTAATACTTGGCTCGCAAGCGAATTACATAGGTTATATGGAGCTCTTAACCGGAATTGAACCGGTGACCTCATCCTTACCAAGGATGCGCTCTACCGACTGAGCTATAAGAGCATGAATCTCAAAAAAGAACGAAAGAGATGCAATCTGGAGCGGGTAGCGGGAATCGAACCCGCATCATCAGCTTGGAAGGCTGAGGTTCTACCATTGAACTATACCCGCACAAACAAACCTTATTTATGCAGAAGCTTCAATACATCCAACAAAGAATACAAGAGAAGCCAGCAGTCTCCAAGCATCAAGAATCAGTTTTTCGATTTACTTAACACAAGGAAGTGAAATCTGGTGGTGGGGGCTGGATTCGAACCAGCGAAGCTTTCGCGTCAGATTTACAGTCTGATCCCTTTGGCCACTCGGGAACCCCACCAGATGCTGCGCTATTTTATTCAGGAAGTTTTCTTTGTCAACCCGGCTTTTCCTCTTCAGCAACCATGTTAATTGGTCACCTCCGTTTGTCGTCCTGGCTAACTGTCTCCCTGAGCAGCGAGGCGTATACTAGAGAAACTCTTGGTCCGTTGCAATGCTTTTACATCACTTTTTTCAGTGCATCATTCTTCTTGCAGGCCGTTCTTAAGGTTTTCAATTCAGGAAACTGGTCAGTAGCCTCATCCCAGAATGACGTACTCAGCTTTTCTTCTACTGCGGCATCCATCTCAAGCCACCATTGCTCAGGAACTCTGGGCAGGGACTTGATCGCGACCTCATAGCCCGCATCCATTAAGCGACGACTTACGGCTTTTGCAAATTCACTGCGGGAAAAAAGCCCCAACGAGATCCCATTGGTCAGTTCGCCCTGGGTAATCACAAAGCTGTCGATTCTCTGGGCCTGAAGTTCCCTTAACAGCCGTATTGCCGCATCCCTGCTGGCCAGTGGCGGTATATGAACCCAGTAATCCTGCTGCTGACTGCTTTCGTCTGCACGCTCTTTGCTGCTAACACCTACGGCAAACAGGCGCTGCTGCAACTCATCCACCTCGATCACATTGGCCAAAGGCCCGACGATCAGACATTCCTGGACGGTATCACCGGAATACAGCGAGGTTTCCAACGTTGGCTGAACTTCAGTCTCATTTCGCAGAGACTGAAGATAATCTTCCGTCTCAGTCAACAGAACCAGTCGCTCACCTGCGGCTTCGGTATAGGCACTATCACTCTCAGGCAGCCAGTAACCCACCCTGGACTCCTGCCATGAGCCCCAGGCAAAGTAACTGATATTGGCAAACACAAGAAAAATTACTGTCAAACGCATTTTATATAACGGAGTTACTCCCCTCCTGTTCGAAAGCAAGCGCCAGACCATCCATCACCAACGCGGGATGATGGTAACACTCACCCAGATACGGATGAATCAAGGTAGCGTCGCCTCCGGTGAGATAAACCAGGCAGTCTTTGCCACAAGCCGTTTTATACTGCGCCTGTTGTGTATTAATCATGGCTACGGCCATGGCCAGAATACCGTTATTAATGCACCCGGCAGTGCTTGTTCCGGGCATTATCGTTGACGTTTCGGCTGCTACCATGGGAAGTTGTGCTGTCCTGGTGTGCAGCATGCTCTTCATCAGGCCGACACCCGGTACAATATAGCCGCCCAGGTGGTTCCCGCCGGCACTCAACAAATCAATGGTAATGGCAGTACCACAACTCACCACCATTTTATTGCAGGGTTCTTTATTCTCTGCCCTGTCCAGATGATGGGCCGCCAGCATAGCCAGCCAGCGATCAACGCCCAGACCAGGATAGGCAGCCTTCACGCCCCGGCACTGCTCTTTAACCTCGGCCTTTAACAGCGATACATTAAAGTGCTGATTAACCGCAGCGCTCAACTGCGCAAAACGCTCATCACCGGAGACAATGGCCGCCCTGGCCGAATCGACCGGCCCAATTTGATCCAGCAGCTTTGGCAGTTCGTATTGCCAGTCTTCGCTGTTGGCAAGAAAGCCATGGGAGATGATATGGCCGCTATTCAGTAGCCGCCATTTTAATCGGCTATTGCCTGCATCCAGTTCCAGAATTCTCATGATGACTTGCTCTTTGTGGGTGTCGCGGCCTTTAATGAAACTTCACCGCCATTGAAAGTCATCATACCTTCACGGGTCTGCAATAACAGTCCACCATGACCATTCACCCCGGAAGCTAGGCCAGACACCGTTTTACCGGAAGCGTCCAGGACAACCTCCTGCCCGGCAAAAGCATCATAGCGCTCCCACTGGTCTTTGAAATGGCTGAAGCCCTGCTGACTGAAAATATCCAGGGTACGGCACAACTCGTTGATCAACTCACTGGCTACCTGGTTTCGGCTCACTGTGGTACCACACACCCGCTGCATATCCACTGCGGGCTGGCTGATACTGTTGATCTGTTGCTGGCTCAGGGCAATATTGACACCAATACCGACGATCACCTCGCAGTCTCCGGTGGGGTCTCCGTGCACTTCCAGCAGGATGCCACTCAGCTTGCGAAAACCGTCGGGGGAGTTCCACAGCAGATCATTAGGCCACTTCAGTTTGAGATCACCGCCACCGCTGCGTTCAAGCGCTTTCAGTACAGCCAGACCGACCGCCAGGCTCAGCCCTTCCAAGGATGCCATACCAGCACTGTAAAACCAACGTACAGACATGCTGATGGTCGAACCAAAGGGGTTATCCCAGGCTCTGCCCCGGCGACCACGACCGCTGGTCTGATATTCTGCCAGACACACCCCTTTTATTAACGGGCTGGCAACAGGAATCTCTCTGACCAGATCATTGGTGGATGCTGTTTTCAAACAGGTGTGGACAGCCACCGACTCTCTGGCGGATGGGGCCAGGGCATTGAGAATACGTTCACTATCCAGCAACTCAACTCCCGGGTGCAGCCGGTACCCCCGGCCTTTGACTGAATCAATTTGCAGGCCGAGCGTTTCCAGCATTTTCAGCTTTTTCCAGATCGCAGCGCGACTGATCCCCAACGCCTTGCCCAGCGCTTCACCGGAGTGGAAACCGCCATCAGCCAGAAGTTCTAATACCTTTTCCATTTATAGGAAATCCACATACCTGTCAGGAAACTGAATATTATATCAGGCCAGAGCGTTAAGCGGACCCAATGCCTGATAGCTTCTCCCGGGAACTCTGCTCTATACTGCACTTTCTCCAACAAAAACAGATGGATCAGGGAAACCGCCGATGAGCATTTTCAAGTCCCACATCACCCGGATGAGCGCCTATTCTCCGCCACTTGAAGGCAGAGACCCTCATCATAATCTGCTGTTGGACTTTAATGAGAGAACGCTGCCCGTCAGTGAGCATGTCAAACAGGCACTGATTGACTATATCAATGAGGATCGTCTGCAGGTGTACCCATCCTATGGCGACCTGACACGGAAAATCGCTGACTACGCAAACGTCGATGAACCCCAGGTCATGATCACTAATGGTTCTGACCAGGGCATTGATATTATTATCCGTGCGGCCTGCACAGAAGGTGATGACATCATCATCCCCGGCCCAACCTTCGCGATGTACCGCCAGTGCGCCAATATTGAAAAGCTGAACATTATTGAGCCAGACTATACGCGGCAAACCGGCTTCCCGGTTAACGCAGTATTGGACGCCATCACCGCAAAAACCCGGCTGATTGTCATCGCCAACCCGAACAACCCCAGCGGCACGCAAATCCAGCGTGAAGATATTCTGACCATTGCCAGGTCCGCACCCAATACCGCCCTGCTGGTTGATGAATGCTACTTTGAATACTCTCAGGCCACCGTGGCGGATGCGGTTATGGCATACCCGAATATTCTGGTCACACGCACCTTCTCTAAAACCTGGGGTCTGCCTTCCATTCGCCTGGGCTACGTGATCAGCCACCCTGACAACATCCGGGCGCTGCTGAATATCCGTGGCCCTTATGATGTTAACCAGTTTGCCGCTGTGGCCATCAATGCCGCCCTGGACCATCCGGAGTATACCCGTCAGTACGTCAGGGAAGTTATGGAGTCATCCAAGCCCTTGTTTGAGCATTTCCTTGATCAACAGGCCATTCCCTATTGGCCCAGTGCGGCCAATTTCATCTGGGCATTTCCGGATAATCCTGAGGTCATTGAGCTGCACCTGCGCAGCCATGGCATCCTTGTTCGCCCAAAGTCTGACCAGACTGGGCGAAAGGGTCTGAGAATAACACTGGGTGATATTGCCCAGACCCGGCAGCTGATCGAGAGGATTCAGGAGGGGCTTTCCATTGCCGGAGCCGCTTGACTGGCTAAGGGCGCTTTACTGGCTAAGGGCTCTTTATTGGCTGAAGGCTCTTCCAACTCCCGCACATCATGCGTCATGCGCATTGGGCAGAAGTTTGGTCCGCACATGGAACAGAAACCCGCATCCTTGGCGCTGTCCTGAGGGAGGGTTTCGTCGTGGTAGGCTTTTGCGGTATCCGGATCCAGGGCCAGGTTAAACTGGTCCTCCCAGCGGAACTCAAAACGGGCACGGGACAGCGCATCATCCCTTAGTTGTGCCCCCGGATGACCTTTGGCGACATCTGCCGCATGGGCAGCAATTTTGTAGGCGATCAATCCCTGTTTCACATCCTCACGATTGGGCAGGCCAAGGTGCTCTTTTGGTGTCACATAACAGAGCATTGCACAACCAAACCAGCCAATCATCGCTGCACCGATCCCGGAAGTAATATGGTCATAGCCGGGGGCGATATCCGTCGTCAGTGGACCCAGCGTGTAAAAGGGTGCCTCGTGGCAATACTCCAGCTGTTTATCCATATTTTCCTGAATCAGGTGCATCGGTATATGCCCGGGGCCTTCAATCATCACCTGCACATCATGTGCCCAGGCTTTCTTTGTCAGTTCACCCAACGTTTTCAGTTCGGCAAACTGTGCCGCATCGTTGGCATCAGCCACCGATCCCGGGCGCAGCCCATCCCCTAATGAAAGCGTAATGTCGTATGCCTTGCATATCTCGCAGATCTCATCAAAGTGTTCATAGAGGAAGTTTTCGCTGTCATGCATTTCACACCACTGCCCGAGAATCCCACCGCCCCTGGAAACAATACCGGTCACCCGATCAGTGGTCAGTTTCACATGGTCTCTCAGCGTTCCGGCATGAATGGTGAAATAATCTACCCCCTGCTCTGCCTGCTCAATCAAGGTGTCCTTCATCACCTCCCAATTAAGATCCGCTACCTTGCCGTTTACTTTCTCCAGTGTTTGATAAATAGGCACGGTGCCAATCGGTACCGGTGAGTTTCTGATAATCCACTCCCGGGTCTCATGGATATGTTTACCGGTGGAAAGATCCATCACCGTATCGGCCCCCCAGCGGGTTGCCCAGAGCAGTTTTTCAACTTCTTCCTCTATGGTAGACGTCACCGGTGAATTACCAATATTGGCATTGACCTTCACCAGAAAGTTACGGCCGATAATCATTGGCTCAGCTTCGGGATGGTTAATATTCGCGGGTATAACCGCACGACCGGATGCCACCTCCTGACGAACAAATTCGGGGGTTATCTTTGCTTCAGGCCTTCCCATGTTTTCCCTGATGGCGATATATTCCATCTCCGGTGTGATTATTCCCTGCCTGGCATAATGGAGCTGAGTCACATTTCTTCCAGACAGGGCACATCTGACGGGGGCAGATGACTGAAAGCGCACCGGCTCAACCTGAATATCCTGTTTTCGTTGCAATGCATAGGTTGAAGACTGGGCACTCAACTCTTCTGAGTCTTCTCGTGCCCGTATCCATTCTGAACGGATAGGCGGCAGGCCCTTAAGCAGATCCAGGCAGTATTCCGGATCAGTATAAGGACCGGATGTGTCGTACACCCGAACGGCAGATTCAGTGGATAACTTACTGTACTCTCCGTGTCTCTGCCCAATGGTTATTTCCCGCAGGCCCACACGAATATCATGGCGGCTGCCGGGAAGGTAAATTTTCCGTGAAGCAGGAAATGAACGACAGGCTTCTACCAGAAGTGACTGACTGTCAGCAATTGGAGCACGCATCTGAATACCCTGAAGTTGAGAGTTACCGACCATGAATATCCCTTATCTATTGTTATTGGTATGGCTTGCCGGTGTCTCAGGCCAGAGAAAAGGAATAGACGGTTTTTGCTAGCTTGACTCGTCAAGGTTAGCAAGAAGCTGCTTGATTTAAAGCAAAACAATGCTTTGAGATATTAAAGGCATGATTGGCCAAAAGCGTGATCAGCCATCCACCAGATAGCAACCCGGTACTCTCTTCTCTTGTTCCCTTCGCAGGTATTACCCTGAGCAGGTTCAACGAATTTGCTGCACATATATCCGATAAAATGCAGCGATCTCAGCTTTCGCACTCCGACAAGATGGGAAGATTATAAAGGCACCCTCACTGAAAAAGTAGTACCGGGTCAGGAATAATCCCCTTCCAGCTCTTTAAGCAACTTGCCCATATATTCCCTGAGGTAATCCGAATTCCGCTCTGCCATTCTGCGTCCGGCGGACGTCTGCATGGTGTCAGACAGCTTCAGCAACTTCACCTGGAAATGATCCAGCGCGTATTCACGATCATCAAGGGCCCGGTGCTCAGCCAGTGGGTCTTCGGGGTCGAACATTTTTCGCCGCAGCAGGCCCGATGTATAAAAAACCCGGGCCAGCCCGATAGCTCCCAGAGCCTCCATCCGATCAGCATCCTGAACCACTTTGGCTTCAATGGTTTCGGGCGCAATGCCCGCAGAATAGCTGTGACTGGCCACCGAGTGACAGACGTTATCAATCAACTCAGCAGGAAACCCCATATCCTCAAGGCAGGTTCTGGTCTTTATGGCAGCCAGCGAAGAGGCCCTGGACCTCTCAGGATGATCTTTTGGCAACACCACAATATCGTGAAAGTAGCAGGCAGCGAGAACCACCAGTGGATTCACAGACACCTGCTCCAGATCCATGATCTGCTGCGCCGTTTTCCAGACCCGCTGAAAATGGGAAAAGTCATGGGAGTGGTCATCATGGTCGTGGTGCATGGATTGTAGCCAGACGATAATTTTCTGCTCCCAGGTACTCAGGGTGTCGCTGCTGCTATTGCTCATGAGTTCAAAAAGACTGTAAGTGGAGGGATAAATTTAAATGAATGAAATTATTTAAAGTGATTGTACTGTGGCTGCGGAATATTTTCAGCGCATGATTTATATCGGTGACTGTATGCGGTAACGGGCAACCGTACAGGTACTCCACCCCTCAAAGCGATCAAGTGTCATCCCCAGTTGTTGCATAACGCCCTGGGCAAACTCATTAGTGGGGGTTGTATAAGAAATAATCTCTTCCATACCCAGCTGGTTAAAGCCGAATTGAGTCACTGCCTCAACAGCTTCCAGCACCAGCCCCTGTCCGCGGTAAGCGGGTAAAAAGCGCCAGCTCATCTCAATATGCTTGCCATAGGGAGAAAAGCCACAATAGCCAATTAGCTGGTTATTCTCTTTGAATACCACCGCCCAGCGCGACCACCCCCATTTATCCAGTTCCGCCTGGTAGCGCCACAACTCGGTTTCTGCAAGGCTTGCGGGCTCTGTGGCCATGGCATCTGAGGCACCGGGAGGTGTTTCGCCCAGTAAGGCGGAGTACGCATCGACATCCTGTAACTGCCAGGTACGAAGTATCAGACGGGGCGTATCAGTAACAATCAGCACGGTAAAATAGTCTCCAGAAACTTTGCTCCAACAAAATAATTACTCCGCCATTTGGACAGTTAGATGATCTGAAAGTTCTCATTAATCAGATGACCCGATGAATACAACTGACTGATTTATTGATACTAATATCAAGAAAAACAACTGCCTTCGTCAGACCAGAGAATGCCAATAGATCATCAGGCAAAACCTGAACCCAGACCACCTGATGATCAGGCAAAAGCGAAGAGAGCCTGAAACTGCAACCTTTTACGAGCAGATGTTGATTTCACAGGCTGTGCAACTTCTTTCCCTATATTAGTGTGCGCAGATTGTCAAAAGTTCCCTGATTCTATAAACCGGAAACGGATGGCTAAATCCGGGCTCCATGCCTCCGCTATCGAAAGCAGCCTATGCCCACCTCAAATCAGGCATTCCAATACCGTTAATATCCTGCTGGTGATGTTTTGCAATTTCGGGGCAGGGCCTTTCGGAATGATCCGGGTCGGGTTAATTCCTGTACGACTGTGATAATAATGTCGTCTTATGCAGGAAAAATCTGTGCTGTATACCGGCAAAACCGACTCGCCAATGAGACACTGCAATCCATTAAAAAAGCCTTACTGCACAGGCAGTTAGATGATAGAAAGAGTTATAGGCACATCACTCTTGCCTTAACAGCAATGTAGAGTTATACCTGTTTTCAACCGCTGACAGGCAAAGGAACTGCCAGTAACTGGCGATATTAACCAGGGCGTGTATTTCGAATGTAAAGTGGAGAATAACAAGTGGCTATCGTTTCCATACCTGAGCCTGAAAAACAGATCACACTGGGCATCAGCTCCTGCCTTTTGGGCCATAAAGTGCGCTATAACGGTGGGCACAAACGCTCGTCTTTTTGTGTCAACACGCTGGATAAATTCTTCCACTTTGAGCCGGTCTGTCCTGAGATGGCTATCGGGCTGGGAACCCCCAGAGAGCCCATCCGGCTGGTCGGCCAACTGGCTGAAGCATCACAAACTACCGGCCAAAGTTCATCGTCTGCACCCGATAAACAGTTGCAAATCCGGGTAGTCGGCACTGAAAATTCCAGTCTGGATGTAACGGATGCTCTGACGCAGTATGGTCATGATATGTCTGATCAGCTATCACACATTTGCGGCTATATTCTGATGCAGAAGTCCCCCAGCTGTGGCATGGCAAGGGTCAAGGTGTACCATGAAAATGGCCACCCGCTGGGCGAAAGTTCACCCGGAGCCTATGCCAGGGCATTTATGGAGAGCAACCCGCTGCTGCCAATAGAAGAAGAAGGCAGGCTGCACGACCCGATACTCTGTGAAAATTTTTTCACCCGGGTTTACGCCTATGACCGTTGGCAGAAAACCGTGATGGCAGAGCCATCTTATGCCGCCCTGGTCGACTTTCATTCTACTCACAAGTACATGATCATGGCCCATTATCCCCAGGGGTATGAGTTACTTGGCCAAATCGTGGCCAAAGGCAGCAAAGCGAATCTGCATGAACTGCTGGAGGAGTACCTGCGCAGCTTTATGAGCGCCCTGAAACGACGGGCCAATCGAAAATCTCACACCAATGCCATGATGCATATCCTCGGATATGTGAAAAAGAGCGTCGATGGCAAAGAGAGAAAGCAGCTGCTGACGCTGATTGAAGAGTACCGTCAGGAAATGATCCCCCTTATTGCCCCGATGACCATGCTACGGCATTTCATAGACAATCATGGTAGTGTATATATTCAACGACAAACCTACCTGACACCTCACCCGGATCAGCTGGGCTTGCGCAACCGGATCTGATGAGCAGTGCCAATAAAAGAAAAAGGAAAAAAGATGTCCATCTGGAAAAGGCCTTACAGTACTGAAACCGCAGCATTCAAGGAAAACATGTGTGACCATTTGGGTATTGAGATTACCGAAGTAGGAGACGACTTTCTCCGGGGCACCATGCCAGTTGACCGCAGAACCATTCAGCCCATGGGACTGCTGCATGGTGGTGCCTCGGTGGTTCTCGCTGAAACACTGGGCAGTATTGCCGCCAACCTGTGCTGTGAAGACGGAGCCTACTGTGTAGGCTTGGAAATCAACGCCAATCATCTTCGGTCAGCCACGTCCGGAAAAGTGACCGGCACAACCCGCCCCATTCATATCGGCCGCAGTACCCAGGTGTGGGAAATCAAGATTGAGGATGACCAGGGCAGGCCCACCTGTATATCCCGTATTACCATGGCAACCAAGAAAATATAATCAATAAGAAGGAACCATAAAGGCACAGAGACACAAAGTTTTTCTGGGAGCTGCGCATAGTCAGCAAAAGACTTCTTTGTGCCATTGTGTCTCTGTGGTGCAAAATTCATTTGGCTTTTACAACATCCTCCCGAAGTGCATCAAGCAATTGCTTTTCCAGCTTAATCTGATCTTCAGCAAACTTTCTGATACCCTCAGCCAGCTTTTCCGTTGCCATGGCATCGTCGTTCATCGCCCAGCGAAATGCAGCCTCATCCAGAACCACTTTTTCATCACTACACACTGGCGAGTCGGCAAACAACTTTTGTTCAAGCAGTTGCTCGGATGATTCCAGCTGATCGAGAAGGTCCGGACCAATCGTCAGGCAGTCACAACCGGCTAACTCAGTAATCTCACCGGTATTTCGGAAGCTGGCTCCCATCACCACGGTGTTGTAGCCATGTTGTTTGAAGTAGTTGTAGATACGGGTGACCGACTGAACGCCAGGGTCTTGTGAAGCAGTAAAATTCCGGCCTTCTGCTTTTTTGTACCAGTCGAGAATCCGGCCAACAAACGGGGAGATCAAATAAGCACCGGCTTCGGCACAGGCTTGAGCCTGGGCAAAACTGAACAGCAAGGTCAGATTACAACGAAAACCTTCTTTTTCCAGAACCTCCGCCGCTTTGATACCTTCCCAGGTAGACGCTATTTTGATCAGCACCCGCTCACTGTCAGCGCCCTGCTCTTTATAGAGATCAATCAGCTGTCTGGCCTTTTGAATCGTCGCGTCCGTATTAAACGACAGTCGTGCATCCACTTCCGTTGACACAAAGCCCGGCACTACCTGCTGAATCTCTTTGCCAATACCGACCGTCAACCAGTCACAGGCATAACGGGCACTGACCGCTTTTTCTGTAGAATGGTTGCGCCCAAAGGCAATGGCTTCATCAACCAGCTTTTTATACGCCGGTAGCTGCGCGGCTTTTAAAATCAGTGAAGGATTGGTCGTCGCATCAACCGGCTGGTAGCGACGAATGGCTTCGATATCACCGGTATCGGCCACAACCTTGGTCATTTTTTTTAATTGGTCGAGCTGATTTTGCATACTGTACCTTCTTCCAGCCAAGCAAACAGCTGGGTGCATGGAGCCTGATAAGCGCTTTAAAAGTTTACCATCAATGTTTTCGTCTTTAATCAACGAGGGTATCCGTATTCACCTTTTATATCAAAGAAATACCAGCATCATGAGGTATCCGGGGTTGCCGCAGCATCGGCAATTTCCTGATCGCACTGAATAAATTCCTCAACCTCAAACCGATAGGGAATAGACGACTGAGAACCAGCACTCATGACCGAAAGGCCAGCACTGGCATTGGCAAAGAAAACTGCTTCCCCAAGCGATTTTCCTTCCGCCAGGGCCACCAGCAGTGCACCGTTAAATGTATCGTCAGCCGCCGTTGTATCAACCGCCTTAACCGGAAACCCGGGAACCATCAGCCCTTCAGGATGGCCTGAAGTCATTGATGATGCATAGGCCCCATACTGCCCCATGGTGATCACTACGTCAGTAATACCTTTCTCATGCAATAGGGTAGCAGCCTGGGTTGCCGACGTTTCATCCAGCACTTTAATACCGGTAAGAAGGTCTGCCTCCGTCTGATCAGGCGTAATCAAATCCACAGTCGGTAAGTCATCCCCGGAACACGGTTTGACAGATGCGGGGCTCAAGACAACTTTAGTATGGCTTCCCCCGGCAATATGAGCAGCCTGTCGCATGACAGATTCAGGAATCCCCTGCTGCAAGAGCAGATAATCTGCACCAGCGATCAAACTATGTTTCTGCTCAATATACTCTTCACTCAGGCAGCCATTAGCGCCAGCAGAGATGCCAACCATATTTTCGCCTTTGGCATTCACGAACATCAGGGCCACCCCTGTTTGGGCATCCACTATTTCAGTAATTGCGGATGTATCAATACCTTCAGCACTCAGTTGCTGTACTATTTCCCGCCCCGGATCATCCTGCCCGATCGCTGCCATCATAAGTGTATTGCCGCCAAGGCGGGCACAGGCTACCGCCTGATTAGCACCTTTGCCCCCTGCCATAATGTCGTAAGATGAAGCGGTGATGGTCTGGCCTAGTTTGGGAAAACAATCAACCCTCAGAACATGGTCAACATTAATACTGCCTAGCACGAGAATCTGCTTACTCATATCACCACCGGTGAAAATCAGGCTGACAACTTAATCAAGTGTAATGCAAATGTTGTTTTGGGTTAGGGGTTTTGTTGGAATCGAATTGGTAGTGGGCAGTGGGCAGTTGGTAGTTGGTTTTAGGGTAGGTCTTCAGGGGCGTTTTTCCCTTCTTTTTAATTTTGTCAGGTATAGCGTTACGGTGATGGCTATGGTCAGTAGCAGGTATTTGAGCCATGGCAGGGTGAGTAGCCAAATGGAGAGGCTTATGGTTAGCCAGAGGAAAATGACTGCGCGGATATATACTCTGGTGGAAATGCTGCGTTGATTAAGATATTGGCGTAGTGGGGGGTCCAGTGTTGGGTGGTTCAAGAGCCGGGCGTGAATGGTTGGAGATGAACGCAGGCTGAAAAAAACGGCTAATAATAGAAAGGGGGTGGTGGGTAGTAGTGGCAGGAAAATGCCGATACAACCCAGTGCAACACAGAGCAGGGCGCAGGCTTTAAAGGCGTACCGGAGTACCGAGTTGCGGATTAGAATACCGGGGGATTGGAGGGGCGAGGTTTTATCTCTTGAGTTCATGGTTATCGAAAGTCGATTCTGCGGGTACGCTTTACTCAAAAAATGCCTCTTGAATTTTGGTGACATAGGGCAGTTCAGCCAGGTTTTCCAGAGTCACCAGAAAATTGGGCTGATGAGTATCACCCACCACCAGATACTGCTGCTGATCACATTGTAAACGTCCGGGGGATTCTTCGTAGACAATTGCGGTTGGGTCAATGTACATCACCTGCCGTGCGGTATTCACATTGGCTGGAATACAGAACTCATAGCTCAGGGATCGCTTGCCACCCGCTGGGCCATAAAGGCCATCGGCATCCAGGCGGGTCAAGTCAAACTCTATCTTGGGCTGAATCTTTTCTCTGAGAACACCGTCCACATAACTACAGGCCGATAGTAAAAGCGCACTCAGCACAATGGCAAATAGCTTTGATATGTTCATGGGATTTCCAGTCGAGCGATGGTGCCTGTCATTATTACTTTTATTATTAAGAATGGCTTTCCCAAAGGAAAGCCAAACGTTAACACGACTGCAGAATATTATGCCAGCGGCTTGAGGCCTACGGCTTGACGAATAGGCGTCAGCACAGAAGCAGCTTCGGCCCGGGCCTTTTCAGCCCCTTTCAGCAGCTCTTTTTCGATAAATGCAGGATCTTCAATCAGCGCATTGTAACGTTCCCGGGGAGCTTGCAAGTGAGCATTCAGAAATTCAAACAACTCATTTTTCAGATCGCCCCAGCCAGCACCATCGGCGTATTGCTGACGTTTTACCTCAATCTGAGTGGCATCGGCAAATGCCGAGTAGATCTGGAAAAGTGTGCAGGTATCCGGGTCTTTCGGCTCACCCGGCTCCAGTGAGTTGGTTTTGATCTTGCGAACCAGCTTCAGCAGCTTCTTTTCAGGGACAAAAAGCGGGATGGTATTATCGTAGCTTTTGCTCATTTTACGACCATCAAGACCATTCAGCACAGCCGTGGTTTCACCCACCACCGCTTCCGGCAAAACGAACCGGGTCTGGTAATGATGATTCATACGACCGGCAATATCCCGGGCCATCTCAATATGCTGGACCTGATCACGCCCCACCGGCACCTTATGGGCATTGAACATAAGAATATCCGCCGCCATCAGCACCGGATAGCAGAACAGCCCCATGGTCACGCCCTTGTCCGGGTCCTGCTCTCCGGCTTCTTCATTAGCCTGAACCGCTGCCTTATAAGCATGGGCGCGGTTCATCAGGCCTTTGCCGGTCATGCAGCCCAGAATCCAGTTCAGCTCGGCAATTTCCGGGATGTCTGACTGACGGTAGAAGGTGACACGGTCCGTATCCAGACCCAGTGCCAGCCAGGTAGCGGCAATCTCCAGGGTAGACTGGTGGATTCGCCTGGGGTCACGGCCTTTGATCAGGGCATGATAGTCCGCCAGAAAGTAGTATGAAGCAATATCGTCACGCCAGCTTTCCTCAATGGCAGGCTTGATAGCCCCTACGTAGTTACCCAGGTGTGGTGTTCCAGTAGTTGTAATACCTGTCAGTACTTTCGTTTTACTCATGAGTTCACTCGCACAGCGACGATTTAACCTGGCCTGACGCGCAGACCAGAAAGAAGGTTAGAAAAGGGCAGCATTATAAAAGAGCGCCGCCCTCTCTCACAATAGACACCTGATTCTCATGGTGACATAGACATGTTTTTAGCAGCAGACACCCGATGCCGACCAATAATGGCACGCAGACGCAAGGTCAAAAGGATGGCACTCATGGTCAATGCACTCACCAGACCAATCCATAAGCCATGAGGCCCCATTGGTGCCACAATCCAGTCGGTCAGCCCGAGAATATAGCCCACAGGTAACGCTACGCCCCAACAGGCAAACAGAATCATCGCCATGGGAACCCGGGTATCTTTATAGCCACGAAGCGCACCAATAGCCGCAATCTGAATACCATCAGCGTATTGGAACAGTGCCGCATAAACCAGCAGCTGAGCAGCCAGAATGGCCACCTCTGTGTTCTGTGTATAGATTGAGGTCACCACCCCTGGCAGAAACAACATCACGGCAGCACTGAGGGTGGCACTGACCAGCGTCGTGACAATACCCGCATAGCTGGAGTAGGCGGCCTGCGCAGTTTTACCGGCACCCAGTGCCTGCCCGACACGAATGGTCAGCCCCATGGAAAGACTCAACGGCACCATAAAGGTCAGTGAAGTAAAATTAAGGGCAATCTGATGCCCTGCTACCACGATGGCACCTAATTTCCCGATCAGCAGAGCCACCACCGAAAAGATACTGGCTTCAAAGAAAATGGCCAGACCGATAGGCACACCCAGCGTTAGCAGGCCGGAAATAATGCTCAGACCAGGCCAGTCCCACTGGTCAAACAGGCCAATTTTACGATGTTGCTGAGCCAGCATCGTGTATGCCGCCATCATCAGGAACATGGCCCAGAAGCAAACGGCTGTTGCATAACCACAGCCAACGCCGCCCAGCTCCGGGAACCCGAACTTGCCATAAATCAGTACATAGTTCAGCGGAATATTCAGAGCCAGGGCAATAAAACTGAACACCATGCCGGGCTTGGTTTTACCCATTCCTTCGCAGTAGCAGTTAAGCGCCTGGAACAAACAAATCGCCGGAATACCCCAGGCCAGCGCTTTCAGATACTCCAGCGTTTTACCCGCCATCGCAGGCCCAACCTGCAACCATTGCAATACGACATCGGATTGGTAAATAAAACCCAGGGCCAACAGGCTCATCAGCAGGGCAATCCATAACCCCTGACGCACCTGACCAGCAATCTCTCCGGTTTGACCTGCACCGTACAGATGGGCAACCGTGGGCGTAATGGCCATTAATATGCCACGGATTAACAGGTAGACCGGCACCCAGGTACTGGAGCCAATGGCAATAGAGGCCAGATCCAGGGCTGAATATTGCCCGGCCATACTGGTGTCGACAAATGTCATACCGGTGGTTGCCAGTTGGGCCCCCATGATAGGCCCGGCCAAATACATTAATTCACCAAGTTCGCCGCGATAGCGGGCAAAAGCTGAAAGATTGTTGCTCATTGTTGCTCACAGAATAGAAACCCACGGCAGACAGAGCCGGGGAGAAGAATTATATATTCTATTAATGAATCAAAAAATGACTGGATTGGATATTTCGAAATAATACTAAACTTAAGTAGCTGACCATATGGAATCATATATTTCTGGCTACTTGGGCAGGTGCTATGTGAGGCACAACGGAGGGAGCATAGCCGTAGCTATGTGACCGGAGTTGTAACGAAGCACGACTGC
>NZ_JBLYNS010000029.1:0-40845 GCF_049310205.1 Endozoicomonas sp. ALC013
TATCTGGCCCGCTACCTGCGGGCTGAAAGTGTTGGCCTGAATAACCCCAGCATTCTGGTGTTAACCGACCGCACCGACCTGGACCGGCAGATTTTCAACACCTTCACCAATATCGGCCTGCACCCCCTCAAGGCACCGTCGGTGGCGGGGTTACAGCAGATACTGGGCAACGACTACGGCAGCATTTTCACCAGCACCGTGCAGAAGTTTCAGGAGCACGATGGCAAACCCATCAAAGCTGCCCGGCACGACCCGGAAGAAGACAGTGCCGACCACAAAACCCGTATCCGCCGGGTAGAAGACGGTGGCGACTATTTTATCTGTGAAGACAGCAACACTAACTTCGGCCAACTGGACAACACCGGCACACCTCTGCCACCGCTCTGGCAGGAGATCAGCCGGGAAAAGGTCGATTTTCTGGTGCTCTCCACCAAGCCCAACTTTTATGTGTTGGTGGATGAAGCACACCGCAGTCAGTACGGCTTTCTGGCGGCGTTTATGCGGGCCAGCCTGCCCAATGCCAGGTTTATCGCCTTCACCGGCACCCCCATTGCCAAACACGACAAAGACACCCTGCGGGAGTTCGGTGCCGGGGACTATATCGACACCTACCGCCTTGACGAAGCCGTGGCCGATGGTGCCACCCTGCCCATCAAATACCAGGAGGGCATGACCGAGCTGACCACCGATGCCCAGCTCGATAGCGCCTTTACCGACACCTTCGGGCAGGAGGACGAAGGTCGGCAAGCGAAACTGAAACAGTCACTGTTGAAGAAACGACGCACGGCAAGTGATCGTATCGAGGCCAATACCCGGCATCTGGTTGATCATTTTCTGTCGTCGGTGAAAGCCCGGGGGTTCAAGGGCTTGCTGGTGTGCAACGGCCGGGAGATGGCGGTGCGTTATAAAGACACCCTCGACCGGCTTATGGCGCAACGGGCCGCCAATGGCCAGGAGACTTTCGAGAGCCGGGTGGTGATCTCCCTGGGCAATATCACCGAAAGCCGCACCGGTGCCGATCAGGTGCAGGAAGCCGCTGGCCAATACCAACTGGATAAGGAATTGTCCTTAAATAATTCCGACATTTTAAACTCGGTCTCCGTTCATCCTGAGCGCCCTTCGACTCCGCTCAGGATGAACGGTCGAAGGGTGACTGGCACGATAATCGAGGCCGGAGTACACGCCCTTCGACAGGCTCAGGACGAACGGAGTTTCGAGGCTCAGAAATGTCGGAATTATTTCGGGCCAATTCCTAAAAAGCCGCTGCAAACCATCGAGGAGCGCATCAAGGCAGAGCGCAATGCCGGTCAGGTGCCGGTGGCGGTACCCAGCGATGAGATTCCCGCGCTGGTCAACAACCTGTTCAAGAAACCCTACGGCGATGAAAGCCAGAATGACAGCAATGCGCCCGATGGCCAGGGCATCCGGTTTTGCAATATTGGCCTGCTGATCGTCTCCGATATGCTGCTGACCGGCTGGGATGCGCCCATTGTCAGCACCCTGTACCTGGACAAACCCCTCAAAGAGCACACCCTGCTACAGGCCATCGCCCGGGTGAACCGCACCCGTAAAGGCAAGAATGCCGGGTACATTGTCGACTATTACGGCGTCGTCGAGTATCTGGACGATGCCCTGAAAATCTACAGCGGCGACGTGCAACCGGAGCAAATCTGGACCGATATCAACAGCGAGCTGCCAAAGCTCGAAGCAGCGCTGCAAAAGGTGCTGGACCTGTTGCCGAAAAAGCATGATCCGATCCACCAGCCGGAACTCTTCAAAAACGACGCGGAGCAATACCTTGACCCGGACGTACGACTGGATGTGGTGGATGACTTCCTCGCAGCCTTCAAGGCGTTTAATGCCCGCCTCGATACCGTACTCCCCGATCAACGGGGTGCCCGCTACAAACCGTTCTTTCAGGTGCTGGCAGCGATCAAGGATGCGGTGCGCCAAAGCCTGCCCGATGACGCTTACCAGCAGCCACTGAGCCAACTGGAGTCGGCCCTGCTGCAACAACTGCTGGATGATTACATCGCCACCGATGAGGTTCGCAGCCTGATCGGGCGAGAAGTCTCCATTCTGGATGCCGGTGATATGGAGCGCCTGCGCAAGCTCAAGGCCGCAGGCAGTCAGGCGCTGGTGATGAAGAACCAGCTTAAGCACACCATTGCCGTGGGCATGCGCAAGAACCCCGGCTTCTTCGGAAAATTGCAGGAGGCACTGGAGCAACTGCTGGCGGACGAAAAAGCCAACCGCATTGAGCAGGCTGCGTTTTTGCTGCAACTGGAGCTGTTCTGCCAGCAGGTGCGGGAGAAAGCAGCGGGCGGTCAGCAGGCCGGGTTCAATACCCCGGCCAAGGTGGCGGTTTTTGACTATCTGCGCAGCCAACTGAACGACGATGGTGAAACCGCTGCCGTGTGGACACAAGCGCTGTTTGCCGATCAGGAAATCAGCCAGACCATCGCCAGCCCGGTATGGCAGGAGAAAACGGAGATTCACAAACCACTGCAAACCTGTATTCGCAAACAGCTGCGAACCCTGGCCGGTTGGGATATGACCGTGGCTCGTCAGCACGCCACCGAACTGCTACATATATTGCTGAACAACTGACAGGACGCCCACCACCATGCCGCTGATTGCTTACGGGACAACCACCATCGAGTGGATTTTTCAGGCCGAACCGGGGCTGAAGCGGCACTACATCACCGTCGAGCGCGGTCGGCCGGTGTTGTTGCGAGGCAGAGCCATTCCTGAAGCCGAACAGCGGCAGTTAATCCGCCAGCGGGCCCGCTGGATTCGGGAACGATTGAAGGAAGTGAACCAGCCTTGCAAGGAGATGTACGTCACCGGCAGCCGGATTCTCTACCGAGGCAAAACCTGGTACTGCCAGGTGCAACCCGCTGCGGAACTGAGCAAGCCGGTGATCCGCTTCAGTAACAGCCGTTTCTTTATTCAGTCGCCCCAGGGGTACAGCATTTCCCGCAAAGCCCTGAAACCGGCGCTTGAGGGGTTTTATCGTGATAAAGCCAAAGAGAAACTGATGCCCCGCATTCGTCACTGGCAACGGGCAACGGGTTTGCAGGCGGTCTCGGCCCGGCTGTTCAAGTTCAAAGGCCGGTGGGCCAGTTGTTCCGATGATAATATCCTTGAGTTTCACCCCCGCTGTATGGAGTTGTCTCCGTCAGTGTTGGATTACGTCATTGTCCATGAACTGTGCCATACGGTGGAAAAGAGCCATAATCCGGCATTCTGGCTACTGGTGGAAAAACATTACCCACACTGGCAGCGGTGCCATGGGGAGATTGAGCGGTTGGGGGTGGAGGTTTAAACAACCCCTCACTGCTACGACAACTGAATTGTGCGCTCAATTTTAACCGCCGATTTATTCTCACAATCCTGCTTGTTAATTTCAAAGCCGCCAATCATCAATCCTTCACGGCCAAAGTATGAAAAAGCAAAAGTACCACCAGCATCCATAACTCTATTGATATCTGCATCTCTGCAAACCTTAAGGCGAACACTGGTAAGCAAATCTCCATACAGCCAATCAGGGTCAATTTCAGCCGCTTTGTAGTTAACAAACGTATGACAATAAATGAATTTTGCAGCAGGTACTGCCTTTATCCGGTCTGACCGTGTTTCTTTATTGATCATCACAGGAAGACCAATGACAGCATGGATAGACAGACCAACAGTCCTGTTTCAGCGTCTTGAACAACTACCCTGACTAATCACCAATAGCATGACATCCGTGCTATCATGTCAAAATGATCATTTCTTTCAGAGATAAGGCCACTGAGGATTTGTTTAACGGCATCGCGTCCCGTCATGCTCGTAAAGCCTGTCCTCAGTCACTGTTACGTCTTGTTCGCCGCAAGCTGGATCAGCTTGATTCGGCGGTATCGCTTGATGACCTGAAAGTGCCGCCAGGCAATCGGCTGGAGGCATTGACCGGGGATCGCAAAGGCCAATACAGCATCCGGCTTAACGATCAATACCGGATTTGTTTTGTCTGGAGCGACTCTGGTCCGGCTGATGTTGAAATCACGGATTACCATTAGGAGGCTATGATGACGCGTATTCCAACCAACCGAGCGCCCACTCATCCTGGCGAAATGTTGCGGGAGGAGTTTCTACTGCCAATGAACATCACCCAGCAAGAGCTTGCTGCTGCGATTCATGTCCCTTATCAGCGGGTTAATGAGCTAGTCAATGGCAAACGGGGGCTTACCCCGAGTACAGCCCTGCGCCTTGCCCGTTTTTTTGGCATGTCCGCAGACTTCTGGCTAAACCTCCAGCAACGATGGGATCTGTTCAAAGTACAGCAGGCTGAGCAGGATGATATTGAGCGTATAGAACCCGTCCAACAACAAAAGCAGGCCTGAACTTTTCGTCTTTATACCAGAGAACTACTAAAGATTACTGTTCGATAGTACGATGAAAGACTAACAAACCTCATGGAAAGAGATAATGAAAATAACAGAGAGAACCGAAGCCGCCAGAGGAGTCTACGCGGAAACTTTGCAGTCGCACAAAGGCCCTATGAAAAAAATGAAGGCTCTGGCCAGTGCTGCGAATTGCTTCTTCAACCGTCGGAAAGTACAAAACTGGCAAAAATCGAATACAGCCACTATTTCTCAGGCTCCCACAGCTCAGGAGCCAGAAGCGCTGGTAAAGACAAACATCAAAGAGCGCACCGCAGCCCCTTCAGATATGCAGGCTGAATTAAAATCGGTATTGGCAAAAAGAGCGTTAACCGGGGAATCGCAGGGCAGTGACAGCGAGTTCGAGGCTGAATATGATTCTGCCGGTACAAAAGAAGACAATCAGGAAGCGTCTGTTACGGAACCAGAGAAAATAACGAAACAGCCTGAATCCGCAGACGACAAACTTATACCCGGCGGGGTGGAAAGGCTTAATCACCAGGCTGCGCATGACAAAATTAAAGTTCGCCCGCAAAAGCGCAGACCCCCTACCCGCAATCCCGGCCGTCACTGATGGACAAAAGGCAGGGCTTTAAATTATGAGCATTGATAGAAGAAAAATAACGTTAAGCCCCATAGGCAGCACAAAAGAGAGCAACAAAAACAGCACCTGAACGAACAACAAAGGCAGCGCCAAAGGGTGCAAGAAGGCTGCTTAGTAAAAAATCCCGTTTACGCAGAGCACTGAAGGACTCACCGAAGGGTGTTCCATAAATAAGGAACTTTAACAGGATGAAGTGGTCTTAACCTATAATTCAATAATCCAATGAACATATTTAACCCAGACCCAAATAATATTTCTGGAATTTCCTATTTTCAGGAGTTGCCGGGAAATTACTTACCAACAACTGTAGCTTCAGGTTCACACTTGGTCTGGCATGGGAATTGTGCAAAATCCATCAAATCTGGAAGGTGACAACATCTATCTTGATATAAATATTGATTGGACTGGCTCAGGCAGCAACTTTTATAATAAAAGTTGAATGGAAGCAGCAATTCAATTATTAGATAATTCACTAGATATATCTACTTTTTCTACTCAATCAGCTGCATCAACTACAAACTGCCCGCGATTCAATCTTGCACCCATATCCAACCACTCTCTTATTAAATAAGGTCTGTCATCCTCATTTATTGCCCTGAGTAATCCATCGTTCAGCTCAGCTTGTATATCAAAACAAACCTCCGCACCCAGTTCGAGGAGACATCTAGCAGAATTAGGACGATTATTAAGGATTTGTGTTAGGAGCATTGTATTAAGATCAGCCTGACTGTAAGGGTTGTTTGCACCGCAACTCACCCATTCTTTTACACCATGGGGATTATTACCTTCCGCATAACTCCGGGCGGCAAGATTTATAAATTGATTGGTTTTATCGGTTTTTTTGGCACCCAGTTCCAGCCAATGCTTAAATTGCACAATGCTATTTTCTTGGGCAACTCTTTCCAGATTTGAATCAAGAATTGTTTGAAATTCAGGTTTAATATCCGCACCAGCTTGTTTTAAAAAGATAACTTCTGTCGAGTCAGGTCTATCTTCATGAAGCTTACTGGCCAGAAGATCGTCAAGTTGTTGCTGAAGATTTTCTATGGTGGCCCCCATTGCCACACAATCTTTTACGTCAGATACATCTTTTTGCTTCAGGGATTGTTTTAACCATTCATTTAATTTCAGTTGAACGTTAGTATCTATCGAAGCTCCCAGATCGCACCATTCTTTCGCTTTATCCACTGTAGTAGCTGTTTTTAAACCTTCATTAAGTTTCTGCTGAAGGTCGGGTATCATTGCCCCCAGAGACAACCAGCCTCCGGCAAAAACGGGCTCATTACTCTTTATCATTCTTTCCAAGCCTGAATTCAGTTTATTTGTGACTTTAGCATCTATTTTCGCCCCAATATCCAGCCATACTTTCGCATGAAATGGATTTGGATTATCTTTAGCAAACTCTCGATTCAAACCGCCATTTATTTTGCGTTGAATATCATAACCATACAACCCTGAAGTATTGAGAACCACTTTTAATACACCCGGCAACTCCAAGTCTTCTATTAGAGGAACAGGAACATATTGACAGTTAGTAATAGTATCGAACTTTTTATTAACATAACTGATTGAATATTCCTCAAGCGATTTAACATGTATTTTTTCTAATTCATCAACAAGATATTTAGATAATTCCGGAGTTATATCATCAGAATCCTTGCTTAACTCTTTATACAATATTCCCTGAATACATTCTCGATAAGCTATATTACCAAGCATTATTGCCACCCTGTCATATTAATTTTTGCGTAATAATTGATATATAATTTCATTTGGTTAACTACTTAAAGCTGCTTTCACATAAAGCCAACCAACCAGTTATATTTTTACCAGAAGCCCGGATAAGGTATTTGCCAGAAAACCGGTAAATACCTTTTCCAGTCAGCTATAAAAACTTTTGTGAGTGAAATCTTAAGTGATCCTCAATAAACGTGGCAATAAAATGATAGGAATGATCATATCCCTCCTGCATTCTTATGGTCATTGGATACCCTTTGTCTGCAACTGCTTTTTTTAATGCATCCAGGTGCAACTGTTCGTGCAAAAAGGTATCACTGCTGCCCTGATCCACCAGTGTTGGAACTGCTACAGGTGATCTTTTCAACAGCTCACAGGCATCATAGTGTTTCCATTGCTCGCGATCATTACCAAGATAGCCCATAAATGCTTTTTGTCCCCATGGCGCATTGACCGGATTGCAGATCGGACTGAAAGCAGACACCGATGAGTAACGATCAGGGTTTCGCAAAGCAATCACCAGTGCACCATGCCCCCCCATGGAATGGCCGGCAATACTCCGTTTATCATTTACAGGAAAGTGCTGTTCAATGAGTTCTGGCAGCTCAGACACCACATAATCATACATTTGATAGTGCTGACGCCATGGCTGCCGGGTAGCATTCACATAAAACCCGGCACCAAGCCCGAAGTCGTAGGCAGCGTCAGGATCATCTGGAACGTCATCCCCCCTGGGGCTGGTATCCGGTGCAACAATCGCAATGCCCAACTCTGAAGCTACCCGCTGGGCTCCCGACTTCTGCATAAAATTCTCATCGGTACAGGTCAGCCCGGACAACCAGTACAGAACGGGCACCGTTTTGCTCTGGCTTTCAGGAGGCATGTAGATGGCAAAACGCATGTTGCAGTTAAGGGTTCGTGACTCATGGGTGTACTGTTTATGCCAGCCACCAAACAGCTTATTACTGCTGATATTCTCCAAAGACATAGACCTTGCTCAATACGGGACAGGCTTTACTGAAAAAACCGTAAAGCCCCGGTGAAAAAAATAACCGATGGTGCAGTTATTGCCGGTAATGGATCACAGAGCGAATACTCTCTCCCTGATGCATCAGATCAAACGCCCTGTTAATCTCCTCCAATGCCATGGTATGGGTGATAAAATCGTCGAGTCTGAATTCACCCGCTAAATATTGCTCGACAATGCCCGGTAGCTCAGAACGGCCTTTCACCCCTCCAAATGCGGATCCACGCCATACACGCCCGGTCACCAGCTGGAATGGGCGGGTAGCTATTTCCTGGCCAGCACCGGCAACGCCGATGATAACCGACTCCCCCCAGCCTTTGTGACAGCACTCAAGTGCAGAACGCATGACGTTAACATTCCCGATACACTCAAAGGAAAAGTCAACACCACCATCGGTCATCTCGACGATCACATCCTGAATCGGTTTATCAACCAATGTTGAATTGACACAGTCAGTGGCTCCCAGCTTTCTGGCCAGTTCAAATTTTTTCTCATTAATATCAATCCCGATAATCCTGCCAGCACCGGCCATTCTGGCACCAATGATGGCCGATAGACCAATACCGCCAAGACCAAAGACTGCAACGGTGTCCCCGGGCTGTACCTTTGCGGTCTTTAATACGGCCCCCATACCGGTAGTGACTCCACAACCCAGCAGACAGACTTCTTCCAGCGGTGCATCAGGGCTGACTTTTGCCAGTGAAATCTCGGGTAACACGGTATACTCGGAAAATGTCGAACACCCCATGTAGTGATAAATGGGCTGACCATCCTTATAAAATCGGGTCGTACCGTCGGGCATCAGCCCCTTTCCCTGGGTTTCACGTATTTTCTGGCAGAGGTTGGTTTTACCTGAACGGCAAAATTTACACTCACCACACTCCGGTGTGTAGAGTGGAATGACATGATCACCAACAGCAACGCTGGTCACGCCCTCCCCCACCTGTTCGACAATCCCGCCACCCTCATGACCAAGAATGGCAGGAAATACCCCCTCCGGGTCATCACCGGACAAGGTAAAGGCATCGGTATGGCAAACACCTGTAGCAACGATGCGAACCAGCACCTCGCCAGCCTTTGGCAACATCACATCAACCTCTTCGATCGACAACGGTTGGCCTGCCCCCCAGGCAATGGCCGCTTTT
This sequence comes from Endozoicomonas sp. ALC013, assembly GCF_049310205.1. Taxonomy (NCBI): domain Bacteria; kingdom Pseudomonadati; phylum Pseudomonadota; class Gammaproteobacteria; order Oceanospirillales; family Endozoicomonadaceae; genus Endozoicomonas; species Endozoicomonas sp. ALC013. Next base: position 8,938 of record NZ_JBLYNS010000029.1, read on the forward strand.
GATTTAATAAATTGATCTGACATTACTATTTCCCAATATCGCTTATTGTTAGGCCACTGCCGAAAACCGTAGCTGAAACCAACAGTGTAACAATGGCAGGAGACGCTGCAAGGGGAGATCAGGATAACGGCTACGGCGGCTCAGGGTGAGCATGTCGATATGCTCGCCATCCGATAATTGAGTGCTTGTACTTGCCCGCAGGAAGATGACCACAAAGACTATGGCTACTCTCTACCTGATAACAGGAAAACCATCAGGACAATTTTTTCTGCTTCTTATTAATGACAAAGGCCACTTTTCGGTGGCCTACGGGACGTTGAATCCAAACTCAATTCATTACTGATTATCAAGCAGGATTTTTACCTTACCTCTCTCCTTCAGACTGGCAAGGTACTCATCAAACATTACGCGCCCATTGCCTGCTGCCATAAACTGACCCAGCCCTTTGAGCTGCTCAGGATTTGCTACTGCTTCACCGGGGTAGATGGCGCTCAGGCCAACCACTGCATAATCACCATTTGCCAAAGTGACTGAACGATAGGCGACACTATTTCCGGGGTGAGGCATTTTAAAGGCTTCCTGCAGGAGCTGTGCAGGCACACCGGGCATATTCCTGCTGGTTGCAGGACTCTCAACCACGTCCAGCTTCTGCTCATCAGCCAGCACGTTCAGCGCTGTTCCGGACTGCAGGGTCGTTACCATCTGTTCTGCACGGCTGGCCAGCTGTTCCCGGGCGCGGCTGTTCTTCAGGGCATTAACGATGGTTTCCTGCACATCAGCAAGGGGGATAAGCTCAGGTTTTTTGTGCTCCTTAACCCGGACCACAACAGCCTGTTCCGGAGTAATCTCAATCAGCTCACTATTGGCACCGAGATCCAATACATCTTCGCTGAAAGCCGCTGCTGATACGCGGGGATCGGCGGCAATACCCGATCCAGCGCCCTTTCGACCAAAGGGCTCACTGGTCAATACGGTCAGGCCCAGCTGCTCTGCTGGCTGAGCCAGGTCAGAAGCCTCAAAGCTGATATCTGCGAGCTGTCTGGATTGTTCAATGAACAGGGAGTCAACTTCATTCTGCTTGAGTGCCACTTCAATATCTGCGCGCATCTCATTCAGCGATGGCACATCCGCTTCATCACGGGAGGTCACTTTCAGGATCTGTATACCGAAATCCGTTTCAATAGGCTCAGAAACCTGACCAACGTTCAAACCGGCAACGGTGTTGTCAAAAGCATCACCAAAGAAGCCCGGCTCAACAGCCCCCAGATCACCGCCGTTCTCAGCGGTCATCGGATCATCAGAATAGGACCTGGCTAACTCGGCAAAATCGGTTCCGGCTTGCAGTTTGGCAACCACTTCATTGGCCCGTGCTTTCGCTTCATCAAGGGTGCGATCTTCACCGGTCTGAATCAAGATAACGGAAACATGGGCATTATTGCCAGACTGTTGCTGCAACTGTTCGACACGGTACTGGTATTCAGCTTCAATATCTTCAGCAGAGACGTCGATACCCCTGGCAATATCTGCCTTGTTCAGAACCACGTAGTTTACGACAACCTGCTCAGGCGTCATGAACTGATTCGAGTTGGCCTGGTAGTAAGTGCTGATCTCTTCTTCGGAAGGCGTAATGGCCTGACGAACCGGTTCCGCCGACAGCATAACCCAGGCGAGGTCACGGGTCTGACCTTCAAGACTCTGCAGTCGTTTAAGTTCTTCTGCAGTCACAAATTCGGTATTGGCAACCCCGGCGCGTAATTGCTGCAAGAGTGTTTCTTCGCGGATGGCGTCGCGGAACTGCAATGGTGTCATACCATAACTGCGAACCATCATCTGAAAACGGTCGGCATCAAAGCGGCCATTTTGCTGAAACTGCGGCATGGATACGATCAGCTTATCAATCTCGGCTTTGCCAATATCCATTTTCTGATCTTCAGCGTTTTGCAGTAACAACTGACGATCAATCAGGGCTTCAAGAACCGAGCTTTGCAGTAACTGATCGTCCAGCATGGCAGGATCAAACTGACCGCCCATTTGCTGAATCAAAACCCGCCGCTGCTGGTCAACAGCCTGAGCCAACTCTGCCCGGGTTATATCCTTACCATTGACTGACGCCACTTCCGGGTTGTTTGGATTGGGCGCAAGCGTTTCCAGACCAGTAATGGCCATCATAAAAGCGATGATGCCGACGACAACAAATGTCACCCAACTCTTCGCTTTGTCCCTCATCGATTGCAGCATAATAACCTCAGGTACCAGGGCCGCTGAGACAGCAGAGCATATCCCTTGTTCTTCTCACCCAGCCTGATGAAGACCAGGTTTAAAAAAAAAAGCGCATCATCGGATGCGCTTTCTGGTGAACCGGCAGACAACTCCCCTGGAATAATTCATGTGGAACCCTGCCTTGCCCACCTGATGAAATAGAACCGATTAAAGCACTATAACAGTGAACCGTACCAGATCAGTTCACGGCATCCTTAAGAGCCTTACCAGCTTTGAAGCTTGGAATTCTGGCAGCGGCGATTTCAATCGGCTCACCAGTCTGTGGGTTACGGCCGGTACGAGCGGCACGCTCTTTCACAGAAAATGTGCCAAAACCTACCAGAACAACCTGCTCACCATTTTTCAGTGCACCAGTGACAGAGTTAATCACGGCGTCCAGGGCTCGACCAGCGGCAGCCTTAGAAATGTCTGCAGATGCAGCGATAGCATCAATAAGCTCGGACTTGTTCACTCTATTCCCCTTCTAAGTAGGATGCGTTTTCAATCATTAACAGAGGATAGACACAGAAAGCGTGCTGGCAACTGAGTAATTTACCGGTCTTCTGTCATCTACCCTATCAGGTGCGACCGATATGCTGCTGCATTTTCCAGTGAAAAACAAGCACCATACATGCACCTTCGTCATTAATAGCCTGCCAACCAGCCAATTTGATCTAATACCACTGAAAATAATCACCAGAATTCATTATGCCAATGGCAACCATCGAACACTGACAGCGAACGATAACACCGGGGCAGTATGAAGTCTGATAATCTGCCGTCAAGCAAATTGTCTGACTGGATTCAAGAAGTCTGGCGGGAAACCCGCTTCCCCCGGAGCTACTGAAGACAGTAGCCCGAAGGCTCATCAAATCGGGGAAGCAGAGTCATTCCTGCGTTTCTTGTCTGGAGGGTCATAGGAAAGCAAATCACCGGTTACAGTCTTTAGCTGTCCGGTCATTCCGGTAAAAGAAGTCTACTTTTATCCGCATTAGCATACAGTTGTCTGACAGTTGAGCTGACAACCTGACTCTATGGCTTCGACCTGGCCCGGATATTTCATAAACATGCTCCCGCTCTCACTTGTCCTTTGCCGCTCTAAGGGAGTTTTGTTCAGTCGACCGTACTCCCCGGTACGGCGCTCCCTCACAAAATCCCTTAGAGCGACAAAGTCCTCGGCTTTGGCATCCTGCGTCGCCCTATCTCCCACATCCATGTGGTCGTGCGCGAGAATCGGGGCAGTTTATGAAAAATCCGGGCTAACTCCTGATCCGAAGTAGCGGCAATTTATACCAATCGTCCGGCCGTCATGTCAACTGAAGAATCCACCGGAAAGCCCCGTCATTACTGAACGACCGCCCAATACAGGGCGGTCTTCACCTTCAACGGTCAGTGGGTATTGACACGTTCATCGCTTTTCTGCCCGGTTTTCTGCTCGGAATCGGCAACTTCCAGTGCTTTTTCTGGCAGTGCTTCGGGCATATACGACAGCGCTACTTCCAGAACTTCATCAATCCACTGAACCGGAATAATCTCCAGGTCATCCTTGATATTGTCAGGGATCTCTTTCAGGTCGCGACGGTTCTCTTCAGGAATCAGCACCTTCTTGATACCACCACGGTGGGCTGCCAGAAGTTTCTCTTTCAGACCTCCGATGGCAAGGACTTGTCCCCGGAGGGTGATCTCACCGGTCATGGCAACATCTGCCCGAACCGGAATCCCGGTCAGAATGGACACAAGGGCGGTACACATACCGATACCCGCACTTGGGCCATCTTTTGGCGTCGCGCCTTCAGGAACGTGAATGTGCAGATCGTTCTTCTGATGAAAATCAGGCTCAATACCCATGGCGGCTGCCCGGGAGCGAACCACCGTCAATGCCGCCTGGATTGACTCCTGCATCACATCACCCAGGGAGCCGGTTTTGATAATCTGCCCTTTGCCGGGAACCGCTACCGACTCAATGGTCAGCAACTCACCGCCAACCGATGTCCAGGCCAGGCCGGTTACCTGACCGATCTGATCCTGATCTTCAGCCCGTCCATAGGTGAACTTGCGAACCCCCAGGAAGTCTTCAAGCACTTCCGTGGTAACGGCGCTCTTGCGGTCCTTTTCAGACAGCGCTTCCTGTTTTACCGCCCGGCGACAGACCTTGGCAATTTCCCGCTCAAGTCCACGGACACCGGCTTCTTTGGTGTAGTAGCGGATGATATCCAGCACTGCATCATCAGCAAAGGACAGCTCGCCCTTACGGAGGCCACTGCGCTTGATTTGCTTGGGCACCAGATAACGCTTGGCAATATTGAGTTTCTCATCCTCGGTGTAACCCGGAATGCGGATCACCTCCATACGGTCCAGCAATGGCCCGGGAATATCCATGGAGTTGGAGGTACAGACAAACATAACATCGGAAAGATCGTAATCCACTTCCAGATAGTGGTCATTGAATGAGTTGTTCTGCTCAGGGTCCAGCACCTCCAGCAACGCTGAAGCCGGATCACCACGCATATCAGAGCCCATTTTGTCGATTTCATCCAGCAGGATAAGCGGGTTTTTCACTTCAACCTTAGCCATCTTCTGGATCAGTTTACCCGGCATGGAGCCAATGTAAGTCCTGCGGTGACCGCGGATTTCCGCTTCATCACGAACGCCACCCAGCGCCATACGGACAAACTTGCGATTCGTCGCCCTGGCCAGTGACTCACCCAGTGACGTTTTACCAACCCCGGGAGGTCCCACCAGACAGAGCACAGGCCCCTTCAGTTTACGAACCCGCTTCTGCACGGCAAGATATTCAAGGATACGTTCCTTAACCTCTTCCAGCCCATAGTGATCAGCCTCAAGAATATCCTGGGCACGCTTCATATCATGGCGGACTTTGCTGCGCTTTTTCCAGGGAACACTGAGCATCCAGTCAATATAGCCCCTGACCACCGTCGCCTCTGCGGACATCGGCGACATCATTTTCAGTTTGGCCAGTTCCGCCAGGGTTTTCTCCCTGGCCTCCAGGGTCATCCCCGCCTGATCAATTTTCGCTTTCAGCTCTTCCAGCTCGTTGGGTGCATCGTCCATATCCCCCAACTCTTTCTGAATGGCTTTCATCTGCTCATTCAGGTAATACTCTCGCTGGCTGCGCTCCATCTGTTTCTTGACGCGACCACGGATTTTCTTTTCCACCTGCAGAAAATCCATCTCACCCTGCATAATACCAATCAGATACTCCAACCGGTCGCCCAGGTCGATGATCTCAAGCATCTTCTGCTTGTCTTCGATCTTCATGGGCATGTGTGCACTGATGGTATCCACCAGCTTGGCCGGGTCTTTGATACCGGATAATGAGCTAAGCACCTCATTCGGTACTTTCTTGCTCAATTGCACATACTGCTCAAACTGAGACATCACAGAACGAACCAGCAGCTCACCTTCCCGGTCGCTGATCTGCTCTGACAGCTGCTCATGAACTTTCGCCTTAACCAGCCCATCGTCTTCATAGACCGAGTCAATCGTTACCCGGGTCTCACCTTCCACCAGAACCTTGACCGTTCCGTCTGGTAACTTCAGCAACTGCAGAATGCTGGCAACGGTGCCCACAGAAAACAGGTCTTCCACCTGAGGCTCATCGGTCTGGGCACTTTTCTGGGCTACCAGCAGAATTCTCTTGTCACCAGACATTGCCAGGTCCAGCGCCTGGATGGATTTTTCCCTGCCGACAAACAGCGGGATCACCATATGCGGGTAGACCACCACATCACGGAGGGGCAACAACGGCAATTCATAGTGCTCTGATGGTTGCAGGGTATCTTTATTATCCATAGCTCAGCCCCTATATGTTCAATATCAATAAAGCCTGCCGTCCACCAGCCCGCTGGCTGGCTGAAAACTGGAAAGTGAAAACCTGGCAGGCATTCAGGACACGATCTATTACGTGTTTGATCAATGGTCAGCCTACAGCAGAACTACCTGAAACACCGTCTCAGGCATCTGTAAAACCGGCCATGGTCTCTAAGATGGGGCTTTTCCGGCTAAATTACAATAGCCACGTATTTTCGTCTCCTGAAAACGGCTAAGGGACGCTTCATCAGGACTCAAGTCCGGGATAAAGAATCTTGTAACATCAAGAACTTGCAAAAGAACTTCGTTCAGGTAACATAACAGTCATTCGGAAGAGACGTCGCATCGACTCTTCAGGAGAGTCGGAGCGTAGCGCAGCCTGGTAGCGCACCACAATGGGGTTGTGGGGGTCGGAGGTTCAAATCCTCTCGCTCCGACCAAATTATTTTTACCTATCTCTCAGATTTACCTACTCCCTGTTTTACCCAAGCCTTCAAATCCCCCATCTTCTTCAGAAGATATCCATCTGATCGGTTTGAGCCTCAATCTTCAGCGGATGCCATCCGGGCAAGTCCTGAAAACTGTCATGAAAGCGCTTGGCCAGAAGAGGAACCTCGCGATTACTTGGGCTATGCATAAAAAAGCAGGGTTGTTTTCCTGCTGATATCCATTCCCTCAACTTGTGCTGCCAGGGTATAAGATACTCTTCATCACAGGTCATATCCCCCAGGCCAATAAAACGAATCATTGGAAAATGCCCGGTAGCAATTGCATGCACAGGAAGACGGGGCTTTTTAGCCTGAGTCAGATTTCAACCTTCTTGCGGCCTGCCAGGGCATGGGCCAGGGTACCACCATCCACAAACTCAAGCTCACCACCCAGGGGAACACCATGGGCAATGCGAGTGGCCGTCACCCCGAGGGTTTTCAACTCCTCAGCAATATAGTGCGCCGTGGCCTCACCTTCCACCGTCGGGTTGGTTGCCAGGATGACCTCTTCTACCTGATTATCAGCCACCGTTTTCAACAGGTGTTCAATGCCAATATCTTCTGGCCCGATACCATCAATAGGCGACAAATGCCCCATTAACACAAAGTAACGTCCTAAAAAGCCACCGGCCTGCTCAAAAGCCATAACATCCGAAGGATTCTCGACAATACACAACAGTTTTTCATCCCTGCCGGGATTGGCACAAATCTGACAGACAGGTTCTTCTGTCAGGGTACGGCAATGCCCGCATCGCCCCACCCCTTCGGCAGCCTGCCGGAGAGCAGACGACAAGCGCACAGCCCCGTCACGATCCCTTTCCAGCAGGTGCAACGCCATTCTCTGGGCCGAACGCGGCCCCACGCCTGGCAGACAGCGTAATGACTCCATCAATTCCCTGATCATGGGGCTGAACATAAACAAAACCTGATTAACAATGATATCGCTACCCGACACCCATTAGTTCTAGCAAGTGTGTCGGGCGTAAGGAGTTTAGAATGGCAGTTTTATACCGGCTGGAAGACCGAGCCCTGAGGTCAGCTCACCCATTTTTTCCTTGTTGTTCTCTTCTACTTTGCGAACCGCATCATTAATTGCTGCAGCCACCAGATCTTCCAACATCTCCTTATCTTCCGCAAATAGACTTGGATCGATCTCCACCTTACGAACATCATAACGACCGGTCATGATGACCTTAACCAGCCCGGCACCGGCTTCACCAGTGACTACTGCATTGGCCAACTCCTCCTGGAGTTTCTCCATATCTTCCTGCATTTTCTGGGCCTGCTTCATCAGATTGCCCATACCACCTTTAAACATATTGACCTCTGCACAAAAAACACCAAACAGGGACCACCGAAATTCACCGATAATCCCGCCCGGGCTTTTTACTTGATAATATTACCAACTGGTTGAATCGAATCATCCAGAACCATGGCCGAAAAGGTCTCAATCAACCCCTTTACCCTGGCATCGGAATAAATACTCTCTTTCGCTTCCTGGAGACGCTCGGCAATTTTCCGTTCGCGCCAGGCAGCAGGAGTTTCATTAACAATACGACCAGTGTCAATTGACAGTTTAACGGACTGTTCAAAATAATCACACAGCGCCTTTTCCACACGCTGACGATGGGTGTCGTTGTAGAGCGTGCTGCGCTGTTCATCAAGTCGCAACCGGACAGCACCCTGTTCACTGTCAACAAACTCACAATGGGAACCAATGGTGCCTGTCACCCCTCCCAGGGGAAGACCGCGAAAAACCTGAATCCAGCTCACAGCATCCATCTGCGTAAATGGCACCCGGTCTTCTTTTGCCGGTAATTCCACCACAGCCCTGACCGTGGTTTCAGGGGCAACAACCGATGGCAGACTCAGAGACTGGTGAGCAGAGGCATCCGCTACAGTAGCGATTTCCTGTGAATTGACTCCGGACGACCAGTGTGCCTGCATATCATCCAGAGCACTGTCACGCTCATCATAAACAGGCGACTCAAAGGCAGCCTGGTCATAAGCTGACAGTGGAACGACCTCGGGGACTGGCGGTGTATCTTCACTGACCACTGCCCGGGAGGCTATTTCCTCTGTTGGTGTCTCAGGTGGCTCATCAGCAATAACAGGAGGCTCAAAGGTATCCCTGTGACCACCGCTCTGGACCGAAGGGTTTTCGTGCTCAACTGTTTCCCGAGCAATTTCATGAATAACAGCAGGCGCATCAACTTGCTGGGTAGCAGGCTCAGGCTCCGGATCAGAAGCACCTTCTTCATCAGACGTGCTGTTGTGAGATGAAGAGCCTTCAGCTGATGAAAAGCTTTGCGCAGATGAAGAGGCGACACTGTTTGTCGGCGGCGCTGCAACCGCCATCACATCCTGTTTTGCACCAGAAATATCAAGCGGCCTGCCAGCCGCTGGCGCACCATCGGGCCGGAACGCCAGCATACGCAGCAAGGCCATTTCAAAACCACCCCGGGGATCCGGTGCCAGGGGCAGATCTTTCTTGCCCACAAGACCAATCTGGTAATAAAGCTGCACATCCTCAGCCGTCATTGATGATGCCAGCGCTATAACCTGCTCACGATCACCCTGACTGTTATCAACAGCATCGGGCACAGCCTGGGCAATCGCCACCCGATGCAGCAGGGACAGCATATCATCCAGTACCGCCAGATAATCCGGCGAATGTTCTGCCAGGGATGACACCGAACCCAGGATATGAGCCGCATTGGCGGTCGACAGCGCCATCACCATCTTCATCACCTGTCCCTGGTCAATGGTACCCAGCATCGCCCCCACCTCCGCCTCACTGACCCGCCCATTGCCAAAAGCAATGGCCTGATCCGCCAAACTGAGGGCATCACGCATACTGCCATCCGCAGCACGAGCCAGCTGCCACAGGGCCGCCACTTCGCAGGGGATCTGTTCCTGTCCGAGGATATTCTCCAGATGACCGACAATTCGCTCTGGCGTCATATTCTTCAGACTGAACTGAAGACAGCGGGACAAAATAGTCACCGGCAACTTTTGAGGATCGGTGGTTGCCAGCAGGAATTTCACATGAGGAGGCGGCTCTTCCAGCGTTTTCAACAGCGCGTTAAAACTGTGCGCCGAGAGCATGTGTACCTCATCGATCAGGTACACCTTATAACGCCCACGGGTTGGCGCATACTGGACGTTATCCAACAGTTCCCGGGTATCTTCCACCTTGGTTCTGGAAGCCGCATCCACTTCAATCAGGTCCACAAACCGGCCATCATCAATCTCTTTACAGGCTGAACACTGGCCACAGGGGGTCGAGCTGACACCCTGCTCACAATTCAGACACCTGGCAAAAATACGGGCAATGGTGGTCTTACCCACACCCCGGGTACCGGTAAACAGGTAGGCATGGTGGAGACGATCCTGATCCAGGGCATTAACCAGCGCCTGAAGAACATGGGACTGCCCTACCAGCTCTTTGAAAGAACGGGGTCGCCATTTGCGTGCAAGAACCTGATAGCTCATTGAGTAGCGTCAATACCTGATATGGGAATTAAAGAGTATCTATGCTAACCAAGAAGCCTTGAAATTGCACGATCAGGAAGCGTTAGAGAAGTATCTGAAAGCAAGTTTGAGAGTGAGGAAAATCCGGAGAGGCCGAAATAATGGAGGCGAACCCTGCCAGCCACACCCCGGCACATAATGTCACTACTACCGTTGCTCCCTTCCGGGCCTGGCGGGGTTCGTAGCTGATTATTGCGGGGGGACCGGCAAGGTCCACCATAAAGACCGGGGCATCGTGTCCCGATGCAGCGCATTCTGCATAAAACCCGACCTGACGTCAACTGCCAGCGCACATCTGGCCATCATTTTATTCACAATCAGGCCCGTTTTTTTTCCGGCTGGCAAGCCCGGCAAAGTATTATGATGGATTCACCAGCGCCAACACACCCAACACCGCAAACAACATCGCAGCCCCACGGCGAATCCATTGCAGTGGCAGCCTCTCTGCCAAATTCTCACCAAAGAAGACCACGGGTATATTGGCCAGCAGCATGCCCAGCGTAGTGCCGGCAATCACCATGATCGTGGCAGAATATTCAGCCGCCAGAAGCACAGTCGCGACCTGGGTCTTATCGCCCATTTCGGCCACAAAAAACAGAGCCAGTGTCGTTAGAAAAACACCATAACCCGCCATTGACCCATCATTGTCATCCAGCTTATCCGGGACCAGGGCCCATACAGCAACAGCAAAAAAGGAAGCGGCAATCAGATATTGAAGAATATCGGGGGAAATCCAGGCGACCACCCAACTGCCAAACCAGACGGCAACGGCATGGTTCAACAGAGTCGCCAGCAAAATAGCCAGAGAGATCAGCCAGGGAGCGCGAAACCGCAATGCCAGCATCAGCGAGAGCAGCTGGGTCTTGTCACCGATTTCAGCAAGAAAAACAACCAGTGCGGAAAGGGAAAAGGTTTCCATAACAAGTCCGGGCAGGCGATGAATGATTGGCTCTTGAACCGGATCGGAACCAGTATTGGCCAGACTCTACTGAACCGCAGTGTTGAACACAACAGACCGGAGAATACAGAAAACATTGTAAGCTGGTGCTGATATTGAACATAACCTGCGTATTACATTTCTTACAAACCAGGGGATAGCCGAAAGACTCCCTGCCTTTTGGGACCAGGTGAGCACAAGGAGCAGCTACGCATTTTTTTGCCGATGACGGTCAGTGGGTATTTGATTTAATACCCCGGGCTGTTCAGTTATTACCGTTGACATGTTGTTTATCAGTTCATGGAGGCCCTCAATTTTCTCGCTATTCATTGTGCATGTATGATTATTTTCGGTTTGGCTCCTGCATAATCGATCAAGCTTTTTATATAGCGCTTCGTCATTTCCTTTAATCAATTTTTTAAGATCAGTAATTGCATCCCGATTTTTTTTACATCCAAGAAAAGTAGCACATTGCCTCTCGGATAATCGTTCAAGCTTTTCCTTTAACTCTTTTTTTAACTCTTTGTTGCTTATCAGCAACAGTTTGGTTTCATAGTCGCGCCGGACAATATTGCGTTGCTCCATGGCCAGACCAATGGCTGAAGCTGTGCAAAATGAAACAAAACCGATAGGAACAGCTTTAGGGAGAGTCGATACCGCATAACATAAAAGTGAGCCAATCTGACCGCAAGAACATGAGATAATTAATACCTCTTCGTTCAAAAAGTAGTCTTTCAGATGGCAGGACGGCGCACCTGGGCATGATGTAGACTGCATTATTCAATTCCTGTTGACCAGTATGGGAAATAAGTTATTGCTGCCGGGTCAGCTCACATGAAAAACGAATTTCTGAAGAACAAATTCCAACTCATATTTTCTAGACTTTCTTTCCAAAAAAAAGTTCAACACGTATCGATTGAAAGGCCTATGATTCCCTGAAACACTTGTTTTTTCCTGACAGTCATTATTTGACAGGTATTTAATAATGTTTACCCCATCAGCAATTTCACCACCAACAGCAACCACACCGACAAATCAATTATCGAATGAATGCTCAAGAGAGTTTGATAGCAGCAAAACACAAGCAGTCAAGCCAGAAACCCAAGTAAAGATCAATGAAGGGGCATATACGACAACACCTGAGAAAAAATGCCTTGATGATTATGGAATAACGGTAAATTATGAGGCCGAAGGAAGCCAGCTCGGTTTCAGGTATTTTAACTCGATAATCGGTTCCAGAACGGATCAGGAAAAACACAACCGATTCATGTCTGAATTGCGATCAATCAATGAAGTGGATGTGGATGCACTTAAATGTGTAGCAACAGAAAAGCACGATGGCATTAACACCACCATTAAAGTCGACAGGAATGGCAACGTTTGTTTATACAAAAGACTGACCAAGGTACATAACAAAAGTGATCCTTTGGCAGGGCTTATCGAGAAAAAGTACACTGAAGATATTTTTGCTGTTAATCGCTGGATGAATAAAAATAACATCGATACTGTCTTCCTCCGCTGTGAAATGGTGGGCTTTAATATTCAAAACAGACAGAATTACGGTTTGAGTCATCACTTGATTGCATTTGCCCTGGATATAGAGGGAGAACAACTCCCTTTCGATCAGTTCAGTCAGTTGTGGGATAAGGAAATTCGTCCTCCAAACATGCATAAGGTCAATGTGCTGGCAGAAGGAACATTCAAAGAACTCTGTAATTTCAAGGTTAATCATGTTCCCGGAACATCGGCTGCGATGCTTGCCAGTCAAGTGAATAACATCGAGATCATGCCTTCAGAACTGACTACGGATATTGAAGGGGTAGTGATTCAGCCCGAGCATGAATTATTGTATGTGCCCACTTTCAGGGATACGGAAGCCAGCAACGCCATTCAGGAAAAAAAGAGAAACAATGAGCCGCTACCCTGCTTTGTTGAGGGGACAGATACCAGACGACGCTTTTGTTATAAACTCCTGGCAGACTGGGTTGTCGGGGAAGCCGGGGCATCGTCTGCTGGCGGAAAAGTTGAAGATCAGGTGAGAAAGAAACTGGCTAACCAGTTACTTGACATTATTGAGCAGAGGGACCTGATTAAAGAACAGGGCACGCTGAATAATCGAAAGGAGTTGAGCCAGAAAATATCAATAGTTTTCGATATGGCAAGGGATGAGTTGATCAACACGCACCCGGGAAGCGAGGAGATCCTGGCGTGGGGAAAAATGAAAGGATACGTTAACAAAAGGCTGGTTGAACTGATAAAACAGGCCAACCCCCAGCTTTTTCCAGTCAAATCCCCATGACCGGCATGATTGGTCATGAGTATTCGTAATCTGACTGATAGCCAAACGTTTTCTTTAACCGCTCAATATAGTCCTTATCACGGCACAGTGTTTTACCCGGGCTGTCTGAGAGTTTGGCGACGGGAGCCCCATTCAGCTCGGTTAATTTCAGAACAATATTGGGCGCATTAAAGCCCATATCGTTGGTGAGATAGGTACCAATCCCAAAGCTGGCATTAATTTTGCCAGCGAACCATTGGTAAATAGCCAACGCTTTATCAAAGTTCAGCTTATCACTGAACACCAGGCTTTTGCTGCGCGGGTCAATGCCCAGTCGGCGATAATGATCAAGGGCCAACTCTCCCCAGACAAAAGGGTCACCGGAATCATGGCGCATCCCCTGGTAGGCGCTGGCCAGCTCAACATCAAAGTCCTTCAGAAACGCTGCCATGCTGATGGTATCCGTAAGCGCTATGCCGAGCTGACCTTGATACTCATCCAGCCATACCCTTAACGCATCTTTCTGACTGGTCCGCAGACTCTGACCGAGAACCTGATGGGACTGCAGCCACTCATGGGCCATGGTGCCTACCGGTTTCAAGCCAAGGGTTCTTGCCAGATTCAGGTTGCTGGTGCCCACAAAGTTATCTGGCAGGCGGTGCTTCAGGGTTTCCACGACGTGGTAATGCCAGTCCCTTGAAAACCGCCGACGCGTACCAAAATCGACCAGAGTAATACCACTATCGCCCGGAAGCTGGCTCAGCTTTTCATCAAGGCGACGCTGGCCTTGAGTAATTACATCATCCTGAGCTCCCTGACCATAAAAGCTATGACCATGAAGCTCACTGACGATTGCCAGCAGGAAAATTTCAAAGTGGGTAATTTCACTCCAGAGCCCCTCAATCACCAACGACAATTGACCACTGGTCTGTTCAATGGCAACCGCATGTGGGTCAAGCCGGAAACCCTCAAGATACTCGATAAAATCATCCGCAATAAACGGCAAAGTGGACAGCCACTCAAGTTCTTCCGAACCCAGGCGCAGCTCTCCCAGAAATTCACACTGCCTTTTCAGTTGCTTTTTTGACAGGGCTAACGGCTGGTCACTCCGGCAATGAAACTCCATGCGAGCCCAGGCATCCGGATAGCGATGCACCATGGACTGCTGCATGGTGTATTTATACAGGTCGGTGTCGAGGAGGGTTGGTATAATCGGGCTATCCATACTTCTTTCCTTCAGAGAGCGTCGGCATCACTGACCGCATCAGCAATGATCAGATCGCTGGCACTCTCTACCAAAATAACTCCGCCGGCATTCAGTTCGGCAATAGCATCAGCTACTGATGATTCAGCCAGGCCACGGGTGGCGGCAAGATTGACATACACCTGAAAACCAGCCCGCTGCAGTTGCAATGCCGTGGTTTTTACACAGAAATCAAGCGCCAGACCACCAACCAATACGGTGGTAATGCCTTTATTGGTTAAAAATTCGATAACTCCTGTACTCAACCGTTCTACCAGATCATGAAAACAGGCACCATAGGGATGAATATCCATCTCGACCCCCTTCCAGACAAAATAATCATAATCCGTCACGTCGGGAAGCCCACTCACCAGCTCAAACCCCTGTGTGCCGGGGACAGCATGTCGATTCCAGCGAAGATCAACATTTTTATGACCGGTTACCGGCGTCAACTGCGGATACTCTGCCCCAGCCACCCATACTGCATTGGCCGGATGCGCATCCTTGGAACCCACACGAACACCAGCCAGCCGGGCCTGGCGATTCAACTCGGCAGCGATATTATGACCATCCGGAACCGGTAGCTCATCTGGACACAACGGGGTGAAACAGTTCTGGGCATCCACATCAAAAGCAGCAATGGTCTCCCTCGACCCAATGGCATACATTATTTTCACCGTGACAAAAGGAATCTGGTTCACTAACATAGTGAATTATGTTCTCTAACCTGTCAACCAGAGTATCTGCCATCAGGATTTGTCCATGGGCCCCAAGCCGACCAAGAGCCTTCAGCCAATTAAAAGCCTTCAGCCAATTAAAAGCCTTCAGCCGATTAAAAGCCTCAAGACAATCAAGAGCCTGAACACGGCACTTATCTCTGTCGATCTGGTCGTATTTCAGCTCAGCGCCAACAACAGCCTCCAGGTACTTGTTCATCAGTTACCGGAAAATAAGTGCCCCCAGCTCCCGGCAGGCAGAATAGAGCCTGAATTTGATCACTGCCTTGAAGATACGGCAAAACGACAACTGAGCCGACTGACGTCAGAACCTGCCACCTATTTCGAGCAGGTCGTCACCATTGGCGATAACCAGAGAGACTCCAGGGGCTGGTCATTAACCGTCGTTTACTACGCACTCCTTCGTCCGGGTAATGAACAGTCATTACAGGCCCAGGCGGCATGGGTTGATGTTGTGAATGATCAACCAGTAACCAGATTGGCCTATGATCATAACCAACTGGTTATGGAAGCGCTGGACAGACTGAAAAATAAAATACAGTACAGTGCGCTGCCTGTTTTTCTGCTTCCAACAGAGTTCACGTTATCCGATATTCAAAATGTCTTTTCTGTTATTCTTGGCAAAGCCCCACCCATGCGCTCGATCCGCAACCGTTTCCTGAATTACAATCTGCTTGAGGATACCGGCAAAAAGCGCTATGGAAGCAACCGGCCCGCTACGCTTTACCAGACAAACCGACAGTCAGAAAACTGGTTATTTGACAGGCTCTATTTAACAACTAAAGTTTGAAAAATCTTCTGGTGAGAATTCATATTATATCCGGATTGTCACACATTAACCCCTGCAAATTGATTAGTAAAATTGATTAACAGCTACAAGATTAACAGCTACAAAAGTGCACTAAATGACAAGTGGCAGGAATAATAATGAAATATTGAATCATCTTTCTATTAATTTACTCAGATAAAGCCTTCCCCTGTGAATGTGCTATCCATTAAAAAGTAATTTTAATCGTCCACTTACTCCAAGAGAGCAATTTTCAAAGATGCATGTTAATTCGCTTCGATCTGGTACAGATACTAACAATATCATCATACAACCAACAGCAAATAACCCATTACTGGTAAAACCAGTAACAATATGGCGGCAGAGAGAAGTTGCCCTGCCAGACCAGCCAACGCAACAAAAAGTTCATTATTCACAGGCGCTCAACCCACCTCCTCAAACGGTTTTTTACCCGGTACCGCTACCAGTTGCAGCAGCACCACTACCAACGGTACCCGCACAGAGTGACACCTACCCCATTGCCGTTGTGTCAACACGCCGAAGAATTCCTGCTTTTATCCCCGCGCAAGAGCCAGGGCTTTACCTTTGTCGACCAACCTTCTGCGCTCCTCCCCCCACTTTTAGTCCATTCCAGGCCAGCCTGACGCCCTGCTACATCCCCCAACCGGCCTGCCCAGACACTGCAATTCAATTTTTGCCCCGGTTTCCGGCAGGATCAGCAGGAATAACACCAGCAAAAGCATCTGAAGCCCCGGAAGTCATGGAACTCATTACCGAAAACCGGGGAAGATACTTCACTTCAACCATTGACGACATTGCCTGCCATCGAAGAGCTGGTACTGGCAATATACAACTGGGGATTTTTAATCTGAAGGTTGGCCTGCGCTTTCCATTAGATCTAATGGCCAGCGATATGATCTCGTCACCAATACAGGGAAAGCTATGCTTCTCATCATGGAAGGCTCTGACCCAATACTTATCCAGACAACCCGCCGGCTGCTTTTATACTAAAGACCAGCAAAGAGAGCCCATCAGCAGAATCCCTATTTTCCTGAAATGTGATGAAATGAAATCATCTTCATCTACTCAGCTGGCAATCTCTCAGGAGACCATTGACCCATTGGAGGCAGAGCAGGAAATACCAAAAATTATCGATCACCTGAAATCCCTGAATGAGAAAAGAGTCACTGCCAGAATAGTATTCTTTGACTCCAAACAAGTTGGCGGAATAGCTTGCCATAGAGACCCGACAACAGGCTATCTTGCCTATTTTATGTTTAACACACCTACAGTGTATACGTCACTGTCAGTATCATCGCTCAGGGGGCTGTTTTGCGAACTGGAAGCTACCATAGAGCATTCCATGAATGACAGTGAGTTATCAGATTATATTGAATCTTTGGGTGTAGGCTGCTTTCTTAGACGAGGCATTCGCAGAAGGGGGAGCATAGAGTTATTTTCTCACACTGTTAGTTTTCTATCAGATGATTAGTCCGGGAGATAATAAGACATCACGCTTCTTAATCCAGCTATTTAACAATTTAATCAGGCAAAGTGACTCACAATGAACAACAATCCATACACAACAAACGCCACTGCACAAGGATACCCCAGATACGGTGTGCCAGTACCAGCTCAACTGGCTTCTCCTTATCGACAGCCCTCCTTTACAGGAATGCCCCATTGGCAGGGACGAAATATAAGTCACACAGCTCATCTGGCACAGCGACTTCAACTCCCATACTTTACAGGTCAACAGGGGCAGATGTTCACCTCATATTTAAACCCGGATTTCACCGGTCCTGGCAGCACCAGCATTGCCGATGTGCAACCGCGCATGCGACAAAGGAAAAAGTCGGCACCCGTACATGTCCCAACACCCCATACTTCAGAACATACCCCCAAATCTACAGCAACAGGCAATCCGAATCGGCCCCACCCCAGAAAATCTGAGCACTGCCCCGACGATGGAAAAAGACACACTGATAGTTTTTCTCAAACACCATCCGCCAATGGGATTAATGAATCAGCTGAAAGTGCTGAAGCATCGTTATCAGAAGACAACGGAATGTTACCCGGAGCATTCGCTGGCAGCTCAATCAATCCTTATTCCAGCCTGCAAAATAATGCCCATGTACAAGTGCTTATGGCCGAATTATGGGCAGCCACCCTCAACTATGAAAATACTTTTGGGATCCCCCCCTCTAACACCTTGCTGGCAAGAGCTTTTCATTTATTTTTACAGCAAAACCAAAATCATAAGACACCCTTGCTGCCTACTCCGACCACTTTCAATCAGCCAACCGTGAACTGGATGCCTTCCCACAGCCAGCAGTGCCTTGATGTAATAGAATGTTTAAACCTTTATCGAAACCAACGCATATATGGCGATATCATTCATGTTACAGACCATAAATCCGCTGGTCTTGGCAGAGCTTACATCTACCCACTACACATTAAATTCCGCATTTGGTTCCCTGAGGCGTTTAAAGCACTGCCCAACCAACAAATCAAGGCAATGAAGTTAGAAGGGAATCTGAAATTTAATCAGAGCGAAGTGGCAGCGTATGTCAAAAAACATTCTGAAGGAGCTTTTTATGACCTACGGCTTCAGAATGTAAAGCATGCAAAAGAAATTCCCATCTATTTGATAGCTACCGCCTTGATTGATGAAGCCAGTAGAAGAATTACACCTGAATCCCAACAGGTGCTGACTCATATTAAATCGCTTTTCGGACAGCCAATCACTGCAGATATCCTGATATTTTTTAGCAAGCACCAGGGAGGTATTGCCTGCCATTATGATGAAGCAAGTGGCATCAGTACCCGCTTCCTTTTCAGACTGCCTGATCAAGAATTCAAGAGTGTCCCGATCGCAGAATTGTCGAATAAATACCGTAAATTGCAGGCAAAAATAAAACCAATCAATGATGAAAAATTAAAAAGCTATGTTTTTGGCTTTGGGGCTGAAGCCTTTATGAGAGACTTTAATATAAATAAAATAAAACTGCGCTCCAGCGAGGTTTCTCTCCTTCCGAAAGAGGACTGACAGCAAAAAGCCGCCAGCCGTATAAAATGACTTTAACGCTCAATCCGCCATGTTGTACCTTCTCTGCTGTCCTGAAGAATAACTCCCCGGGCAGCAAGTTCATCACGGATACGATCTGCTTCAGCAAAATCACGATGTCTTTTGGCATTGTTGCGTTGCTCAATCATGCTTTCAATCATGGCTTCATCCACATCCGCACCGGCTTTCAGAAACACTTCCGGGTCCCGCTGCAGAATACCCAGAACCCCACCAAGCTTAACCAGCAGGGCAGCCAGTGGCAGAGCGGCAGATTCGTCCTGACTGCGCACGGTATTGAGGTGACGCACCAGCTCAAACAATACGGCAAGCCCTTCTGCGGTATTGAAGTCATCGTCCATAACCTTGAAGAACCGCTGCTCGAACTCATTATTTTCTGCTGCGGACACCCCTTCCAGGTCAAGCCCTTGTAACGCGGTGTATAGACGCTCAAGGCGTACACCCGCCTCTTTCAGGCTATCTTCGGAATAGTTGATCGGGCTGCGGTAGTGGCTGGAGATCATAAAGTAGCGAACCACTTCTTCATCGTACTTATCCAGCACTTCCCGGATGGTAAAGAAGTTACCAAGGCTCTTGGACATCTTCACATTATCGATGCGGATTGCGCCAGAGTGCATCCAGGTATTCACAAACCTGGCGTCGTTACACGCTTCGCTCTGGGCAATCTCATTCTCATGATGAGGGAACTTCAGATCTGAACCGCCACCATGAATATCGAAGGTATCGCCCAGACAGCATTTACCCATAACAGAGCACTCAATATGCCAGCCCGGACGCCCCTCACCCCAGGGTGATGACCAGCTGGGCTCACCGGGCTTGGCTGCTTTCCATAGAACAAAATCCAGCGGATCTTCTTTTTGCTCTTCCACCTCAATTCGGGCACCCGCTTCCAGCTCTTCAAGCACCTTGCCGGACAGCTTGCCATAATCCGCAAACTTATGAACGCGGTAATAGACATCCCCATTACCCGGTGCGTAGGCAAACCCCTTACCGATCAGCTGCTCGATCATTGCCACCATGCCCGGTACAAATTCGGTGGCCTTGGGCTCCTGGTCTGGTGGCAGGTTACCCAATCGCTGGAAGTCTTCCTGCATGGCGGCGATCATACGACCGGTCAGGGCCATAAAATCCTCACCATTTTCGGCCGCCCGGCGAATAATCTTGTCATCCACATCCGTAATATTGCGAACATAGGTCAGATCATAACCACGGGCACGGAGATAACGTGCCACCACATCAAACGCCGTTACCGTACGGGCGTGGCCAATATGACAGTAGTCGTAGACCGTCATACCACAGACGTACATGCGCACGTGATTGCCATCCAGCGGGGTAAACGGCTCTTTCTTGCGGGTCAGGCTGTTATAAATCTGCAGCACTTTATCGGTATCCTTTCTTCAAGCCTTAATGGCCCAGGTATCTTTCAAACCAATGGTCAGGTTAAACACCGGGTTTTCGGCGCAGTGGTCACGCCGGTCTGCAACAAAGTAACCTTCACGCTCAAACTGGAAGGACTGTTCCGGTGCCGCATTGACCAGCGATGGCTCAACCCACGCCTGAGTCACCTTCAGGGAGTCCGGATTCACATGACTCAGAAAGTCCTCTTCACCACGATCCGGTGCCGGATGGCTGAACAGACGATCATAAATTCTCAATTCAGCCTGTTGCCCTTGAGTCGCCGAAACCCAGTGAATAACGCCACGAGGACGAATACCTGCCGGTGGATCTTCCCCTACCGTACCCGGCACATAAGAGGCATGAACTTCAACAATATTGCCACTCTCATCACGGATCACTGCTTCTGCCTTAATGACATAGGCACTTCTGAGACGAACATAATCACCAATCACCAGACGCTTGAACTTTTTGCGGGATAAGGTGGTATCTTCAGTGAAGTCTTCCTGATCGATATAGATTTCCCGGGTAAACGGCAGGGTTCTCTGCCCCAGCTCCGGACGATTTGGATGTGCTGCCGCCGCCATCTCCTGCACCTCGCCTTCCGGCAGGTTCTGAATCACCAGCTTCAAAGGCGAGAGTACCGCCATGGCTCGGGCGGCATTGGTGTTCAGGTCATCACGAATGGCATGTTCCAGCATGGACACATCAGCGGTGCCATCGGATCGGCTTACACCCACCATCTCGGAAAAGCGGCGGATGGAAGTCGGGGTATAACCACGACGACGCATACCGGAGATGGTTGGCATTCGGGGATCGTCCCAACCATTCACCACACCTTCATCCACCAGCTTCTTCAACTTGCGCTTGGAAGTCACCGTGTAATTCAGGTTGGTACGGGCAAACTCATATTGTCGGGGCCTGGCCGGAACCGGCAGGTTATCCAGGAACCATTCATAGAGAGGACGGTGATCCTGGAACTCCAGGGTGCAGATAGAGTGGGTAATATGCTCAATGGCATCTTCCTGGCCATGGGCAAAGTCATAGCTGGGGTAAATGCACCACTTGTCGCCGGTCTGATGGTGAGGCACCTTGCGAATCCGATAGAGAACCGGGTCCCGCATGTTCATATTGGGGCTCTGCATATCGATTTTGGCCCGCAGGGATGCCTTGCCTTCTTCGTAGTCACCGGCCCGCATTTTGGCAAATTCAGCCAGGTTTTCTTCGACAGACTTGTTTCTGTCCGGGCTCTCCACACCGGGCTTATTGAAATCACCCCGGTTAACGCGCATGGCTTCAGCGTCCTGATGGTCCACGTAGGCCTTGCCTTCACGAATCAGGTGCAGAGCCCAATCATAAAACTGGTCAAAATAGCTGGAGGCATAACGAACTTCACCGGACCACTGAAAGCCCAGCCAGCGGATATCTTCCTGAATGGCATCCACATAGACCTGTTCTTCTTTCTCCGGGTTGGTATCGTCAAAACGGAGGTTGCACTCACCCTGGTACTTTTCTGCCAGGCCAAAGTTCAGACATATAGCAGTAGCGTGGCCAACGTGGAGAAAACCATTCGGCTCTGGAGGAAAGCGGGTCTGAATATGGCTGACCCGGCCTTCTGCCAAGTCTTTTTCAATAATCTGTTCCAGAAAGTTTCTGGCTTTTTCGGTAGCAGTCATTGTCACTGATGCATCTATGAGAGGTTACTGGCGAACAGAGTTTAGACACCTGCGCCATAATCGGCTGAGACTACCATATCTGCCAATGCTGGAAAATAACTCATTATCCTGCCAGGAGAATTTACCAGGTATGGCGTCACTTTTTACCGACAGATACCTTAACAGACAATAATAGATCGTATTGACTATCAGTATTCGGCCCCCGGTTTAACGAATAGGTTTTACACGGGTACGAGAAACACCTAGAATCCCTGGTTTTCCTGACGCTCCCAGAGTCTGTGGACGTTATGTAACAGACGTTATTTAACAAGAGTGGTGACCCACATGATGGTCGTATTACACACCAATTTCGGTGATATCAAACTGGACCTGGATGCTGAAAAAGCACCAAAAACCGTTGCCAATTTCATTGAGTATGCGAATAGCGGCCATTTTAATGGCACCATTTTCCACCGTGTTATCGATGGTTTTATGATCCAGGGCGGCGGCTTTGAGCCCGGCATGGTGCAAAAATCAACCAGGATGCCCATCGACAATGAGGCCGATAACGGCCTGAAGAATGAAACCGGGACGATTGCCATGGCCAGAACCATGGACCCGCACTCGGCATCTGCCCAGTTCTTTATTAATGTCAAAGACAACCACTTCCTTAACCACAGCGGCAAAACCAGTGATGGCTGGGGTTACTGTGTCTTCGGCAAAGTGACTGAAGGCATGGATATCGTCAACAAGATCAAAGGGGTGAAAACCACTTTCCGTGCTGGCCACCAGGATGTTCCGGTAGAAGACGTGGTGATTGAGTCCGCTGAAGTGCTTGAGAACGTGGAAACCGCCTGATGAGGGCGCTGTTTATTTCAGACCTTCACCTGACACCAGAGTGCCCGGCGGTTGCCCGGGCGTTCTGCCATTATCTGGCTGATCGGGCCCCGCAGGCTGATGCCCTCTATATTCTGGGTGACTTCTTTGAATATTGGGTCGGGGATGATGCCATGGATGACTTTCAACACGATATTGCCCAGCGACTCAGACAGTATACCAACAGCGGCAAGGCCCTGTACCTGATGCCCGGCAACCGGGATTTTGCCATCGGGAAAAGCTTCCTGCAGGCCACCGGCGCACAGTGGCTGAAAGACCCGACACTGATCACGATTAATAACCAGAAAATTCTGCTGATGCACGGTGACTCACTCTGCACTGAAGACAAGCAGTACCAGCGCTACCGAAAAATCATCCGTAATCCCCTGGTGATGGCTTTACTGCGTATGACTCCCTTGTCTTACCGCAAGAATCTGGGCCGCAGAATCCGGCAAAAAAGCAAAGCGGCCAAAATCGGAAAAGCGCTGGACATTATGGATGTTACGCGATCCGAAGTTGTTGAGGCGATGGAAAGGTTCGAGGTAGATACCTTGATCCACGGTCATACCCACCGCCCGGACATCCATGAAGTCGCGTTGAAACATGGGATTGGCAAACGCTATGTATTGGGTGACTGGACGAATAAGGGCTGGGAGATTGAACTGGACAGTAATGGTATAACGCTGGATGCTTTCCCGATAAAACATCCATGATCTGCGAGTAAAAATTTTACTGCGCCCGATGCCCTGGAATCCGCATGAAAACAATAATTTTTTTTCAAAAATTGAATAAATGCCCCTCTGATATTGTCATAAGAAATAATCTTACATTAATTAAGAGGATTTGATCATGTTTTCCAGTCACATCACCAATACTCCTGCGAGACAGCAAGGTAATTCCCAAGAGCCCCGGTCCTTAGAATCAACAACGGCTGTCAAGGCATTTAAGTTCGCTGCGTATAGTACTGTGGCGTATAGTTGTGGTTGCTTGACTGCCTTGGCGATCGATAGGGTCCAATCACACTTCAACCAGCCTGCCGCAGATTTTTTAGACCAACACTACTTTGCTAACGATACTCGTCAATGGATCAATTATCAGCAACTACGTGGCGAACATCAAACTCTGTCTTTCTTTGCCCAGGCAGTGATTTCAGGATCCATCACAATGGCTACCCATGTGTTTATGAACATAATGCTTCCCGCTCAAACGTCAGCTCCAACCCACCCCCTCTAATACTGAAAACCAGCCTGCGCAGAGTCAATCCGCTGCAAGACTTATCATCGCAAATAAACGCTCAGGTATAGTCTGACGAAAAACCAGGTACCACTGTGACATCGGATGTCACTCATTTTTGACTTATCGATGGAAAACGCCCTAAGGTTTTCGGCGGAGACTACTGGTCACATTAAATTGCTGCAGATATTGAACAACATCCAGATGACCCATTTTCTCAGCAATGGAAAGTACATCCGTATTATTGGCAGGGTTTGAGTAGCGAATGTCGGCACCCTGTTGATGCAGATACATGACGGTATCCAGATGACCATAATCTGATGCAGTCCAGATCGCGCTGCCAAAGTTCCGGCTTTCCACATTAACGTCAGCCCCCAGTTCAACAAGATACTTCACCACATCAACATGCCCACCTTGGCACGCCTTCCAGAGCAGTTCAGAGATGTCAGGCTTGGGCGCAGTACTGAAATGGGTCTCGAATGCGCTGAGCAGATACTTTACCGCTTTCAGGTGGCCTTGACTTGACGCATGAATGAGCGCCGATGAAACGTGTGACGGTTTGATAAGCTGCTGTATGGTGTACTCTTCAAACAGGTATTCCAGTACGTGGCAGTGACCTCCCAGGGCGGCGACAAAAAGCAAAGAATCCGCATCAATTGCTGCGGATTTATGAACCAGAAGCATGACCAGCTCAAGGTGCCCCTTCGATGCAGCCTCAACAACAGGCGTATCGAGCGTGACGTTGGCGTTGATATCTGCGCCTTTTTCCAGCAGGAGTTTGACCAGTTCAAAGTGCCCGCCGGCGCAGGCCTGACACAACGGAGTTTGCTGGCCTGAGCAATTGGCTTCAATGTCTGCCCCCCTGTCAAGTAGCCACGTTACAGCTTCAATTGAGCCACTGCGGGCCGCAGCAGAGATCGGGGAATCGTAACCCGCCCCATTAACGTTGATGGCTGCCCTGCTGGCAATGTAATTCATCATCACCACCTTGCCACCCTCAGCCGCTTGCCGGAACAGAGTGGCGCTGAGGTGGGGAGTGTCAAGATTCAGATTCAGGTGCCTAAGCAGGAACCTCAACAGTTGCACATTACCAGAATGGGCCGCTGCCTCAAGAGGGTGCGGGTTTGTCTGGGAGTATGTGTTACCGCATCCGGCGTTGATATCCGCCCCCTGATCAAGCAGATATTTGACCATTGGCAGATTGCCGCTGCGACAGGCAGCCCAGATCAAGGTTTTACTGCCGGTTTCGCCATGGCTATTGTTTGCACCTCGTTCGAGCAGTAACTTGACCTGCTCGAAATGGCCATTGATTGCCGCAACATGAACCGGGGTACGATGACCGGTACTGTGGTTATCAATGTGCTCGCCGAGATTGAGCAGATACTCGATTAGATTGGTCGATCCCATTCTGGCCGATTGGTAAATCAGAGCATCCATGCCCCGGCAACCGACTTGCAACCGGGCACCGTTCTCTTTCAGAAACTTCACCACATCCTGATGGCCTGCATGAATGGCCCAGTACAGTGGAGAGATAAAACCTGTGGTACTGCCAGCCTGAATGTCTGCATTATATTCCAGCAGAACCTTGACTATCTCCAGATGCCCTGAAACGGCCGCCATCACAAGAGGTCCATAAAGAGAACCCTTTGCGTCAGGGAGTGCCCCCTTAGCCAGCAGAAGTTTTACCACTTCAAGCTTGCCAGCCCCGACTGCCAGCCAGAGTGGGGTGCACTGAGCCCCCATCTTAATAGTCCTGCCCAGACGGGCTATAACATAAGGGGACGTCCCGTGAATGCTGACCGGTTGTTGATCCAATGTTGCAATCTGCTCGGAGAGGTCGCCATTAACATCGGCACCCCGTTGCAGCAATCCTGAAATGGCGAGGATTTTTCCATTCAGGATTCCAGAGACAAATTGTCTTTGCCAGTTGTCCGGCAAGGCGCGTGGGTTATGATTCCATGATGGTGCAATGGCTCTTTTCGTCAGGGAAGTGACGGGGACAGCGCGATTGCAGGCAGGCGCTTTTGGCAAGGCAGGAAAAACAGGGGCTGACGACTTATCCCTGGCACCAGGGCCAGAGAGCGTTGTACCGGCGAATGTGCTCTGGCTATCAGGACTGGAAACTGCACTATACATTTTGTCATTCCAATTCAGATTTCGAGAACCCTGTTGGACAATTATTTCCCTTTTTTTATCCGCCAGACGTTTATTTAACAACAAAGACAGCCAGAGATTTTAAAACCACGACAATGTAGAGCCGGTTTATCAAGTTTTATGCACAGTGGTCACAGCGGCGAAGACTCTGCTACCAATATTCTCAGACAGGCACCCCGCTGTGAAATCGGATTTCACTCATTTTTTGACTCATCAAGGAAAAGTGCTCCCCGGGTTTCCGACAAAGACTGCTGGTCATTGGGAGAAAAATGATTAAGCTGCTGCAGGTATTGAGCAACATCCTGATGACCCATTTGCTCCGCTATGGAAAGTACATCCGTATTGTTGGCAGGGTTTGAGTAGTGAATGTCGGCACCCTGTTGATGCAAGTACATGACGGTATCCAGATGACCATACTTTGATGCAGTCCAAACCGCGCTGCCAAAGTTCTGGCTTTCCACATTCACGTTAGCCCCCAGCCCAGCAAGATACTTCACCACATCAACATGCCCACTTTGGGCCGCCATCCAGAGCGGTTTAGAGATGTCAGGCTTGGGGGCAGTACTGAAATGGGTCTCGAATGCGCGGAGCAGGTACTTTACTGCGTTCAGGTGGCCATAAAAAGACGCTTGAATGAGTGCCCCTGAAAAGTGTGACAGTTCGATACGCTGCAGTATTGTGTTCTCTTCAAACAGGTATTCCAGTATGGGGCAGTTACCTCCCAGGGCGGCACCAAAAAGCAAAGAACCTGCATCAATTGCTGCGGATTTATGAACCAGACGCTTGACCAGCTCAAGGTGCCCATTAAATGCAGCCCCAAAGATAGGCGAGTGGAGACTTTCGTCAGCAATAACATTAGCATTAACCTCTGCGCCTTTATCCAGCAGGTATTCCACCATCTCCACAAGCCCCTTCTGCGCTGCTATATAGATAGGGGTACGAAAACCTGAAGCATCGGCATTGACGCTGACGCCCCTGTCAAGCAGGTATGCCACGGTATCAATACTGCCAGCTCTGGCCGCAAAATAGATTGGCGAATCCAACCCTGTATTGCCGTCAAGTCTTGCGCCCTTGCTGACCAGGAATTTGACCAGTTTAAAGTGCCCCCGGGCGCAAGCCTGACACAGTGGAGCTTGTGGGCCTGAGCAGTTGGCCTCAATGTTTGCACCCTTTTCAAGTAGCCACTTCACCGCTTCGATAGAGCCACTGCGAGCCGCTGCTGAGATCGGGGAATCGCAACCCGTTTCATTAATGTTGATAGTTGCCCTGTTGGCAATGTAATCCATCATCACCACTTTGTCTCCCTCAGCAGCGTGGCGGAACAGAGTAGCGCTGAGGTCGGGGGTGTTGATAGTCAGATTCTGATGCTCCAGCAAGTACGCCAACAGTTGGCAATTGCCAGAATGAGCAGCAGCCTCAATGGGGTGGGGTTCTGTCCAGGGGTAGGTATTACCGCCGCCAGCGTTGATGTCCGCCCCCTGATCAAGCAGATATTTGACCATTTGGAGGTTGCCGCTGTAACAGGCAGCCCAGATCAAGGTTTTGCCACCGGTTTCGCCATGGCTATTGTTGGCACCTCGCTCAAGCAGTAACTTGACCGGCTCAAAATGGCCATTGATTGCCGCAGCATAAACCGGGGTATGCTGACCGATACTGTGGTTATCAATGTCCTCGCCGAGATTGAGCAGATACTCTATTAAATTGGTCGATCCCCTTCTGGCTGATTCGTGAATCAGAGCATCCATGCCCGGGCAACCAACTTGCAAATGGGCACCGTTCATTTCCAGAAACTCCACCACATCCTGATGGCCAGCATGAACGGCCCAGTACAGTGGAGAATTAACACCTGTGGTACTGCCAGCTTGTATGTCTGCCTTATATTCCAGCAGGACCCTGACTATATCCAGATGCCCTGCAACGGCTGCCATCTCAAGAGGTGCAAAGCGATAGTCCCTGGCGTCAGGGAGTGCCCCCTTAGACAACAGAAGTTCTACCACTTCAAGCTTGCCAGCCCCGGCTGCCAGCCAGAGCGGGGTGCACAGAGCCCCCAGTCCGGCAGTCTTGCCCAGGCGGACTGTAACAGAGGGGGGCGTCCCATGAATGTTGACAGGTTGTTGAGCCAATTTTGCAATCTGGCTGGAGAGGTCGCTATTAACATCTGCACCTTGTTGAAGCAATCCTGAAATGGCCTCGATTTCTCCATTCAGGATTCCAGAGACAAATTGCCATTGCCAGTTTTCCGGCAAGGGGAGTGGGTTATGATGCCCTGATGGTGCGATGGTTCTTTCCGTCAGGGCAGCGGCGGGGACAGGGCTGTTGTGAGCAAGGGAAGTTTCTTTTGGCAAGGCAGGAAGAACAAGGGCTAACGACTTATCCGTGGCATCAGGGCCAGAGGGAGTTGTACCGGCGAAAGTGCTCTGGCTATCAGGACTGGAAACTGCACTATACATTTTGTAATTCCAATTCAGTTTTCGATAGCCCTGTTGGACATTTATTTCCCTTTTTTTATCCCCCGTACGTTTATTTACAAGCAAAGACGGCTAGAGATTTTAAAACCACGACAATGCAGAGCCGGTCTATCACGTTTTACGGACAGTCGTCACAGCGGCGAAGCCCCTGGCACCAATATTCTCAGACAGGCACACCACTGTGAAAACGGAATAGTTTGTCCGGAGACTCAATGGCATCCTGTTCAATCCCGGCGAATATCGCCACCCGGTCAGCCACTGACCCGCCATTAATGGCCTCTGCCAATGCCAGATAGTCCTGAAAATGTCGACTTTCAGACTTCAATAATGACTGATAAAACTTCTTCAATTCATCGTCCAGCCATGGCGAGAGTGCCGCAAAACGCTCACAGGAACGGGCTTCAATAAACGCCCCCATCACCAGGGTATCGACCAGCCTGAATGGTTCAAACGTTCTGATGGCAGCACTTAACTGCCCCGCATAGCGACCGGCTCCAAGGTGAACATAGGGAATATCCCTGCGTGCCATAATGGCCAGAACCTGCTCATAGTGCCGCAACTCTTCACGGGCCAGTCTGGACATTTTGTTCAGCAGGCTTAACTGATCTTCTATTCTGAGTTGCAGCCCACCTTTCTGCTGTTCACAGCGACCGTTACCCCGGCCGAACGTCCCGGTGCGATAACGGCTCATAATCGCCATCGCTGATTGAGCGGCCTTCAGTTCATTATTGGCATGATCAACCAGAATCACCGCAAGATTCTCTGGTTTGCGCGCTTCATCAATCCATGCCTCAGGGGTTGGACAGGGTAAGAATTCAAGAATGGGCGAAATATTGGTCATAACTGGCTCACCTGGCTGAGCCAGCATGGTAACACGAGCGACAGGAGGGCGTTAAAGTGAGGCATCAATGTCTTTTTCTTATGAAGCAGGAGATCAAGCAGACCCATAAAGCACGCTGAAGCTACAAAGGTCAGATTCACCAATGCGCAGAATAAAAAACGCTGTCAGACAACTGACAGCTTTTTTTATTCAACTTATTGCCATGGCTTTAGAAACGGTATGCTACACCGGCCATATATACCCAGGGATCCAGAGATACATCAATTTTGTAATCATTTGAGCCATCTGTGAAAGTACCCGTTGTATCTATGTCCATATACCAGACGGCAGCATTCACACTCCAGTTATCAGCAACCTGGTAATCAAAACCGACCTGAGCCGCCAGACCAAGGGAGTCATCCAGCTTCAGATTCCGAAAACCAGCATTCGAACCAGCACCAACAAACTTTTCACTGAAAAAGATAGTGTAATTCAAGCCCGCGCCAAAATAGGGCTGGAACGCTGACGCATTACCCATTGGATAATACTGAACACTCAAAGTAGGTGGTAAGTGCTTTACTTCAGCGAAATCACCAAGACCAGAAAGCCCACCCTTACCCTGCAACTTGTGTGAGAATGGAGTAGCTGCAAGCAACTCAATACCGAAATTATCCTGAATCATATAAGTCAATGATAATCCCAGTTGAGTCTCATTATTGACATCCACTTTTGAGTCAGGCTGTTCGACCCCTGCTACATACAGATTTCCACTATCCACATCAGGATTTACACTGGCCAGACCACCACGAACAATAAAGTCACCAGCCTCATAGGCCTGTGCGGCACCAGATAGCAATACAGTTGCACTGATAATAGCGAGAGAAAGCGATTTGATTTTCATTCCTTACCTTTTTTGTTATTTATCAACCGGAAATGTAATATGCTGTTATTATATAAAGTTCGCCAGCACATTTATTGACCCAGATCAATTCTTCAAAAAACACAACGGTTTCCATAAGATCTCTTTTATAAATACAAATATTCATGGAATAACATTCCACATACTCCTAACTGCACAGCATTTTATTGACCCAGATCATAAAAACATCAGTTCCGCTCATGCATGATGGAACTATAACAAGCAGAATATTCAGCAAGAGAGGAAACATTATGCGTGGAATTACCAAGGTTCTGGCCGTTGTTGATACCAGAAAGGAACAGCAGCTTGCCCTTGAACGGGCCAGCCAGATCTGCCGGGTAACCGGTGCTGCCCTGCATATTCTTGCGCCAAACCCCAGGGCCGATGGTGAATCAATGGTTCGCCTGGAAGCACTGGCTGAGCCACTGATGTCTGAGGGTCAGGAGGTTTATCTGCATGAAACATGGAATGGCTCTGTTATTGAAACCATTATCCATGTGCGTCAGATGGAACGCTGCCACCTGGTAGTCAAAGATGCCAAGTTAATCACCGCCCTCAAGAAAGCCTTCTCTACGCCTGAAGACTGGAGCCTCCTCCGCCGCTGCCGGGTTCCTGTACTGCTGGTGCAGGATAATAGTGACTGGACTAAAGGCAAAATCCTCGCGGCCATTAACGCCGACCCGAGAGACCATTATCACAGCATTCTTAACCAGGCGATCCTGCAATATGCGACGGACATCGCCAGTGAGTTCTCATCAGAGCTGCATCTGGCCACCGCTTACCCGACAACGATGCTGGCGATTCAGGATCACGGTGATGGACGGACTGACAAGGACTACTACGAAAAGCATTGTCAGGAATATGCCCGGGAGTTCAATCTCAATGAAGACTATTTCCATATTGAACCCGGTCCAACCGAGACCATGATCCCCGCGCTGCTGCAAGACATTGATGCCAAACTTCTGATTCTTGGCACTCACGCAAGAACCGGCATCAGCGCCCTGGCTATTGGCAATACCGCCGAACAGCTGATCTCCGAGGTCAAAACCGATATTCTGGTACTGCAGCCAAAACATCACATGATCCCACTGGAGCGCGAACTGGGTAAATAAGCCGACACCATAGCTGCCAGCCCCCATCCTGGCAGCCACTTCAAAATAATTCAGTCACGAAACCGGATAAAGCGGCTAAAAACTTCTATATTGACCT